>JARLFX010000122.1 GCA_031296355.1 Acidobacteriaceae bacterium | reverse complement strand
TCACCTTCCGCAACATCTGCATGCGCAACGTGCCTGTGCCGATCGCCATCAGTCCCTTCTACAACAACGGCACCACCGAAGGCTTCGTCGATCCCGGCGTCGTCGGCGACAAGATCCCCGACTACAAGGCCATCCAACTAGCGAAGATCACCTCGCTCACCCCCGGCGATGTCCTGATCGCGGGCAAAGACGCTGACCACATCACCGAAGTCTCTCTCAGCAGCGTCATCATCAAGGGCCTCAAGCCGGAGCAGGTCCACAGCCAATTCTCCAAAATCACCCTCGGCCCCGGCATGGTCAACTTCACCCCCACCGGCAAGGGCGTCACTGTAGACAAGGTGGTAGACCGCAAGCGCCTTGTACCCACCCACGGCTGCCCCGCCACCGCCTTTCCGCCCATGCGATAGTGCATCGCGCAGCACCTTTGCACGAACCGCTCATAGCCGATAAAATCAATTCTGTAGGCCGACGTAGCTCAGTTGGTAGAGCAGCTGATTCGTAATCAGCAGGTCAACGGTTCAAGTCCGTTCGTCGGCTCCACTTCCCTCCGTAAATCGATCCCCTTCGATCTCCCCCTTGCTCGTGAAAGGAACGCGGATGCCCGCATTGAAGTGGCTGCTTCTCCCCGCACTCGCCCTGGCTGCTGCGGCCCCCGCTGCCACCCACACGCCGGCACCGTCTTATCCCAACTCCAGCAAGCCTGCGGTCTGCGCGCATCGCGGCTGGCTCGCCAACGATCAGGTTGAAAACAGCCTCCTGCAGATGGAGAAAACCGTCGCCGCCGGCGTCCCCTGGATCGAGATGGACCTGGCCACCAGCAAAGACGGCACCCTCTACCTGCTGCACGATCGCACGCTCGACCGCACCACCACTGCGAAGGGCCCCATCAGCCACTACACTGACGGCGATCTCGGCACCGTCTACCTGCGCGACGATGAGACCATCACCACCGAGCGCATTCCCTTCTTCGCCCGTTTCGTCGGCTGGCTCAAGACCAACGACGTGCACGTCCTGGTCGATCTCAAGTCCGGCTCACCCTCCACCGCCGCCACCATGCTCAAGCTCGCTGGCCTTCTGCCCCGCGTCATCTTCCTCAGCTTCGATCCCGAGACCGACGAAAAAGCCCTCGCCTCCGATCCAAAGGTCATGGTCTCGCTTCTGGTCAAGAGCACAGCCGACGTCGATGCCGCGCTGGTCAAAGCCGGCACGCATCCCGTCGCACTCTATGTCCCCCAGGGCGCTGCGCCCGAACTCTTCCAATACGCCGCCAAGACTGGTAAGCCCGTCATCAGCGATGCTATGGACAAGCTGGACGTGCAGGCCGCACAGAATGACGCCGCCTATCGCGACTATCTCGCCCTCCGCCCCATGGCGATCCTCGTCACCAACCGCGCTGCCGAGCTGAAAAAATCCCTGCAGTAGATGCGGTGTTTATGCAATCGGTCTACATCTTTCGGGGCATGCCGTACTAATCCGAAGTGGAATGGTGGTCCCATCAAAATAGAGAGATTCTTTGAATGTCAGGCGGGCAACCGATAGCCGCCCACAAGGAGACCTCATCTATGCACGACATGCTTATCGCTATAGCTTTCCTTGCCATGGTTCTGTTGCCGTGCATCGTTGCCTCCCGCGCCGGCTCCACCGAATCTGACCCTGACTAAAGTTTTCTCCAACCGCTACTCCCAGCGAATAAAGACCGTCGCCGAATCTGGCGCGGTCTTTGTGTTTGTGCTGCACACAGAAGAAACCTCAGCACGGGTAACACGGAAAGAACGGATCAAGACAGTTCAACCGCCTTTCAACTCTTAAAGCCTTATCCGTGTGATCCCGCCCCTTCCCGCCTTTATCCGTGCTGATCCTTGACCTCTCCTGTGGATTAACCAGCGATATACCTCGGGTATCTACCCATGTACGCGTTATCCACTGAAAATTGATATACATCGGGCATTTTCACTTGATTGGGCTCACCAGACACCGCATACTCCAACCAAGAGAGAAACCGGTGCCTTTCGAGATCATCCCTGTGACCCGCTACGCACGGCAAGACGTTCTCCGCATCCTCCGCCTGAACCCCCGGCAGCTGGTGGCCTGGGAGCGGGCGGGTTTGATCGCCTCTTTGCAGGAATACTCCTTTGAAAATCTGGTGCAGTTGCGCAAGCTGCGCGACCTCCGCGCCAC
>JARLFX010000121.1 GCA_031296355.1 Acidobacteriaceae bacterium | reverse complement strand
GCGCATGAATGGGCCGAGCGCACTTCCATCTTGCCCTCCGACCTGTGCGCTGCGCCTCTGCTCATGCGTGAACGAGGCTCAGGCACGCGCCGCGTCGTCGAGATGGCGCTGGAAAAACAAGGGATAAAGAGAAGCTCGCTTCACATCGTAATGGAACTGGATTCCACCGAGGCCATCAAGTCCTCTGTCGATGCGGGGCTTGGGATTGGATTCGTCTCGCGCTGGGCGATCGCTAAAGACCTGCGCCTCGACACCACCTTCAGAATTGTCGAAATTGAAGGCTTGCGCATCCACCGCGAATTTCTCCTCGCGTATGCATCGGGTCCCGAGCCTGTCGGGCTGCCACAGACATTTCGCCGGTTCCTCTTCGCGCGTGGCGGAGCGTCCAGAAAGCCTGCGCGCAAGGCCCAGTCATAAGCGCGCCGCACCCGATAAGAAATCCATATAGGCCATCAATACTTCTGCTTGGACGCAGCAGTCCTCGCGCCTTCACACTTAGTCTGTGTCCAAAAACATATTTTTCATTGGAATCATTCTTGCCGCCAGCGGATTGCTTTCGCCGCCCTTAGCGCTTGCCTGTGGCCTCCTGTACGGGTTTACCTTCGCTCACCCTTTTCACCTGGCAGCCAAACAGCTATCTAAATTTCTGTTGCAAGCCTCAGTCGTGGGTCTTGGATTCGGCATGGACTTGCAGCAGGTACTTCGTGTCGGCATGTCGGGCTTCGTCTATACCGCCGTGAGCATCAGCTTTGCCATGATCCTGGGCTTGTCGCTGGGGAAGCTCCTCAGTGTCGAGCGAAGAACTTCTTATCTCATCTCGGTCGGCACAGCCATCTGCGGAGGCAGCGCCATCGCCGCAGTAGCTCCCATTACCGATGCAAGCGAGGAGCAGATTGCCGTTTCACTGGGAACGGTTTTCGTGCTGAACTCAGTAGCCCTGCTTGCGTTTCCCGCCATCGGAACCGCTTTGCATCTGACGCAAACCCAGTTCGGCCTCTGGTCGGCTCTTGCCATTCACGATACCAGTTCGGTTGTCGGCGCAGCCGCAAAATTTGGCGCTGTGGCCTTAGCCGTTGGCACCACAGTGAAACTGGCACGCGCCTTGTGGATCGTTCCCATGTCCATCGGTACCGCGGTGTCGAGGAAGAGCAAGGCTCGCATTCACTGGCCCTGGTTCATCCTCTTCTTCTGCCTTGCGGCTGTCGCCAACACCTATGTTCCCACCTTCCAGTTCGCCTATCCGACTCTGAAACATCTCGGCATCCTCGGCTTGACGGTCACGCTTTTTCTCATTGGCACAGGACTTTCAATGAAGACGCTCCGTGAAGTTGGAGTGCGGCCCCTCGTCCAGGGAATACTACTGTGGATTGTTGTTGCTGCCGGATCGCTTGAGCTTATCCGTACCGGCTGGATTCATCTTTAGCTAGAGCATTTTTGCATTTGGTGTAGACCTGTTTTGAAAGGGCACGGCTTTAGCCGTGCCGCAAAAACGCCCCAAAAACCAATGGGCTTTAGCCCCTGAGGGAAAGCAAAAAAGTCTACGCTGTTTCCGAATCTGCTCTGGGCAAGCCGCAGTAGTTGCCAGACGATTCGAGCTCCGCGAGATTGTCCACTCAGCCAGATGCACCCGCGCAGCCCCGGCGTAAATCGTCTGGGCCGTTGCGTCCCACTTCTCCGATGCATCTTTGCAGAATTCAAGGGCGGCAGGTCGCCGTCGAAACGCAAGCTCGGCTACAGAATGCTTGCGCTTTTGCGGCTAGCAAGCACAGCGG
>JARLFX010000120.1 GCA_031296355.1 Acidobacteriaceae bacterium | reverse complement strand
CTTAGCGGATGGTTTTGCAACTCCGCTCGTCTCAGACACGCCAGGCTCCTTCGGGTAGTTGGTGATTGATGTTGGATTAAGCCCGGGTTGAAAACACGGGAGAAGCTACAGTCTAACAAACACCGCAGTGGATGCGTTTCTGCATCGCAAGATTCTCACTGTTCCTATTCCATAACCCCTGTCATTCTGAGCGCAGCGAAGAATCTGCTTCTCTCCTTTGTTTTTGCTTGTCATCCCGAGCGAAGCCGAGGGACCTGCTTCTCGCTCATTCCGGCGAGAGTCTCCCCCCACACCGCACAAGACCCTACTCCCTGTTCCCTCTCTCCCCCCGCCTTATACTTAACTCAATGATCACTCGCTCCCACGACCGTTCCCGTCAGCTGCAACTCCGCGCAGAAAAATTCCTCCCCGGCGGCGTCGATTCCCCCGTCCGCGCCTTCCGCGCCGTCGGCGGCAATCCGCCCATGATCGTCCGCGCCGAGGGTGCTTACCTCACCGATGCAGACGGCAACCGCTACATCGACTACGTCGGCTCCTGGGGCCCCATGATTCTCGGCCACGCCGAGCCCAGCGTCGTCGCCGCCATCCAGCTGGCCGCCGCCAACAGCCCCAGCTTCGGCGCCTCCACGCCCACTGAAGCCGACCTCGCCGAGATCATCATCCAGGCCATGCCCAGCATCCAGAAGCTCCGCTTCGTCAGCTCCGGCACCGAAGCCTGCATGTCCGCCATCCGCCTCGCCCGCGGATTCACCGGCCGCAACTTCATCATCAAGTTCGAAGGCTGTTACCACGGCCACTCTGACGCCATGCTCGTCAAAGCCGGCTCCGGCGTCGCCACCTTCGGCATCCCCGGCTCCGCCGGCGTCCCCGCCGAAACCGTCCAGCACACCCTCGCGCTCCCCTACAACGACATCCCCGCCGTCGAAGATGCCTTTGCCCTACACAAAGACGAGATCGCCTGCATCATCGTCGAGCCCATCGTCGGCAACATGGGCACCGTACCGCCCGCGCCCGGCTATCTCGCCGCACTCAGCGACCTCGCCCACCGCAACGGCGCTCTGCTGATCTGCGATGAAGTCATGACCGGCTTCCGCGTCGCACTCGGCGGCGCACAGAGCCTCTACGGCATCACGCCAGACATCACCACCCTCGGCAAGATCATCGGCGGCGGCCTGCCCGTCGGAGCCTTCGGTGGCCGCGCAGAGATCATGGACCAGCTCGCCCCGCTCGGCCCCGTCTACCAGGCCGGCACGCTCAGCGGAAACCCGCTCGCCATGGCCGCCGGCATCGCCACCCTCTCGCAGCTCGTAGCCAACCAACAGACCATCTACCCGCAGCTCGAAGCCACCGCCAAAGCCGTCGCCGAGGGCGTAGCCAACGCCGCCCGCTGCATGAAGATTCCCCTCACCACCAACCGCGTCGGCGCCATGTTCACCTGGTTCTTCACGCCCCAGGCCGTGACCGACTTCACCTCCGCCGCCACGTCAGACAGCAAAGCCTTCGCCGTCTTCCATCGCGCCATGCTGGAGTCGGGCATCTGGCTGCCGCCATCCCAATACGAAGCCGCCTTCATCTCCACCGCCCACGGCGAACCCGAGATCGCCGCCACCATCGCCGCCGCCCGCGCCGCCTTCGAAACCATGGACCCCGACCCCTCACGCATCGCCCCGCGATGAGCGCAGCGGAAACCAAAGCACAAGCGGAACCACGGATTTCGCGGAAAATCACGGATAGATTCTCAAAGTTTAATCCTTTGAGTTTTAATCCCTTTAAAGGTTCGATCTTTCTAAGGTTTTGACCTTCTAAGGCTTTTATCCCTTACAAAGTCTTTATCCATTTAAAGTTTTTGATCCGTGTTCATCCGTGAAATCCGTGGTTCAGCCTTTGTCCTTAGGCCCAAACCCGAGGCGTCACAAACCGCACGCTACCCGCATACTTCTCCAGCAGCCTGCGCGTCGCCTCCACAGAAGCCTTCCGGTCCTGCCCAATCCCGGCCTGTCCGCCATCATGCAGCAGAATATTCGAGCCGCGACCGCGCCTGCGGTTCCGCGCAATCCCGCGCTCCACATTTGCCACAATCCTGTCCACGCCAATCGGATTCCAGTCCTGCCCCATCGCATTCCACTGCACCGGCGTCAGCCCCAGCGCGCGCGCCGTGTGCAGCACATCGTGCCGCCGCATCCCATGCGGACAGCGCATGAATCGCACCGGCTCACCCAGCGCATCCTCAATCGCCGCATTGCATCCTGCCAGCTCATCATGCACGCGCTGCGCCGAACAAAACAGCAGCTTCGGATGCGTCATCGTATGGTTCCCCACCACGTGCCCGCCCGCCGCCAGCGCCCGCAGAATCTCCGGCCTCTGCCGCGCAAACCGTCCAATCACGAAGAACGTCGCATGCACCTCATGCTGCGCCAGCAGATCCAGCAGCATCGCCGTCTCCGGCTCATTCGGCCCATCGTCATACGTCAGCGCAAACTCATTCGCGTCCGTCCCCGCGACCACCGTCCGCCCAAAGATCTGCGACTCCGGCCACATCGCCGCATAGGCGTAACCGCCCACGGCCGCCGCCGCCACTCCAGCCGCACTCAGAATCGGAGTAATCATGCGTATCAGTCTACTAGCCCGGGAACGAATAGGTAGGCCGGAGCACGCTACGGGACAACATTCTCACTTCCGAGAAGCCGACTTATCAGGACTAAGGCAATGAGCAATAGCTGTTGAGATGTTCTGGTTCGAAGAAGATAGGCGTGACGCGGTCAACCTACGATTCAATAAAGCAACTAACGATTCGTTGTCGCGGCGGATACGATCGCCCCGCGTATTCCAGGAGTGGCGTTGCTTAGTGGCGTTCCCAAGAAGTCTGTTCCGTTCTCGTTTGGCAGTGCGGGTAGCATCGCGCCACACGCAGAACCAGCCGGAAGGCTGTAGACTCCGGCCTCGTCGCGATGACGGATTGGTGCGCCCGAGATGTTCATCGTTTGGTCCCTGACTATATGCTTGTCCTCCAGCGGACTTTTGGGCGCGTTGCCAAAGTAGCAATTTCCATCGGTCATTATATTCTTCGCCTTCCAGTCGAAGGTGAGATCGCCCTCATTGAAAAATACATTGCGGGCAAAAAGGATCGTGTCCGGCAGCTCGGGATTCTGTTTATAGCGGCCCGTGTGGACAGGGGCAGGAGAGTGCCCCTGTCCGATGAAGGCCGTGTTGTTATAGATCGCCGTAGAACGATCGTGGCCATGGACGCTGAAGACACGGACACTATCGTTTTCGCTCAGGTTGTAGCGGATGATGGTGCCGATGGCGTCGCAGTTGTCGTTGGGTTGACTGCCGACACCGAACCCGGCAACGTTATCGTGGCTCCAGTTGTATTCGACGACGGTGCTGATGGAACCGTCATCGACGTCAACGGCGCCGCCATCGAATGGGCCAGTGTGCAGGCCAGTTTCGGAGACCTCGTTATAGCTGACAGTAGTGTGCTTCGACCAGCCAACGCAGATGGCGTTTCCATGCTCATGTGCGGCTGCGAAGCGGACTTTATTGTGGTCGATGAGGCCGTCAGTTGTGCCGCGCAGAAAGATGGCATTCTTACCGATGTCAACAATGGTGTTGCCGGTAAGACGGACGTGAGTATTGAGATACGCGTGGTTATCCCGGTCGAGGACGTGGAGGAAGATGCCCATCCCGGCCATATGGCGGATGATGCAATGATCGATGAGAATATCGTCGAAATGAGCTGGGTGGCCGTGCCCATCGGGGATGATACCGATGCCACCTGCCTCTTTTGAGAGCTGACCATTGACATCCCTGATATCCACTCGTACTAAGTGAAGGGCAAAGGCGTATTTACTGGTTTCGATCAGAATACCGAGACGCGGGTCCTGGCTGTCTCCGTGGTTGGTGATGGAGATATCTTCGACAGTCCATCCGCTTACATCGCGGAGTGTCAGAACGGCTGAAACGCCCTGCCCCTGAATGAGTGGCTTGGCGCCTTCGCCGTAGGAACCCAAAGTAATGGGGTTTTCCGTAGTGCCGTTCCCATGCGCCTCGATGGCTCCAGACCAGCTCTGACCTGCATGTAGGAGGATATGATCGCCCGGCATGAACGTGTGCTGGTTCACTGGTGCCAGACTAGACCAGGCGAGTGTGGGCGAAGTACCAGAGTTCGCATCATTACCAGAGGCGGAGTCGACGTAAAACGTGCTGGCGTGCGCCAGGGCGGGAATGCAGCAAAGGACAGCGATAAGAAACTTGCGCGGCAGCTCTTGCATAACCCTCATTTGTGGGAAGCCTGAAGTCCAACTCTTTAGGCCCAAGGTCGAAAGTATAACGCAGAATGGAGCCTGCATACGCTTACGAAAAGACGTATCACGCAGGTTGCAGGATTGGTAATGCTAAACACTCTTCTCGCTCTCTAATCCTTCCTTTACTCCCGAACCCACTTCATTACTCCCCCACCATCCCCGCCCATGTTATCTTCGTCTTTTATTCGCTAAATTATGCCAAACCTCTTCACCACACCCCGCTCCATCGCCGTCGAAGGCCCCCTGCGCGTCGGCAAATCCTCCCTCGCCCGCCTTCTGGCCGAAAAAATGAACGCTCGCACCGTCATCGAGCCGGAGAACAATCCATTCCTCGATCGTTTCTACCGGCAGGAACCCGGCATGGCCTTCGCCGCGCAGATGTGGTTCCTGATGGAGCGCTACGAGCGCCTGCAGGCCACGCCACCCGCCGAGATCGTCGAACGCCCCCTCATCTCCGACTTCATCTTCGAGAAGGACAAGCTCTTCGCCTGCGTCAACCTATCCGACGCCGAGCTCGAAATCTACAACCGCTACTACGAGCGCTTCCGCAGCGAGATCACCCCGCCCTCGCTGGTCATCTATCTCCAGGCCACGCCCGGCGTGCTCAAAACCCGCCTCAAGCGCAAAGCCGCCCCCGGCGAGCGCGCCGTGAGCGAGAAATACATCGAGCGCGTAGCCGACGCCTACGAGCACTTCTTCTTCCACTACACCGCCTCGCCGCTGCTTGTGGTCAACACATCCGAGATCGATTTCGTGAACAACCCCCAGCACCGCGCCCAGCTCCTCGCCCGCATCGAGCAGCCCGTAAGCGGCACCCAATACTTCCGCCCACAAAAGTCGTAAAGGCAGGGGTTAGGGGTTAGGGGTTAGAAAAAATAAAAGTTAGCAATGAATTTGTCATTCTGAGCGCAGCGAAGAATCTCAAATGCCCATCGCGCCACCAATCTTCACGCTGCCGCCACAACCCCTTCAGCGCTTCCCCTCTTCCCTATTTCCTAACCCCTGTTGTTTGTCATTCCGAAGCGCAGCGCGCGGAATCTGCTTCTCGCTCACTCAGGCGACAATCTCACCCCATCACCACAAACTTCAGAAGTGTCATTCTGAGCGCAGCCGAAGAATCCCGAAGAACCCACGCGCCACCCATACCGCCAAAGCGCTTCCGCCACACGAAAATCCCAGGCCCTCCCCCCAGCAAATCCCGCCTCAGGCCCACCCATACCGCCCTAACCCCTATTCCCTAACCCCTACTCCCTGCTTCACGTAAGCCAGCACCTCTTCCGCATGCCCCTCCGGCTTCACTTTCTCAAACACATGCAGCAGCCGCTGGTCCGGCCCGATCACGTACGTCGTGCGCTCTACCCCGGTCACCGGCTTGCCGTACATGGTTTTATTCTTCAGCAGGCCAAACCGTTTGATGATTTTCTCGTCAAAATCAGCAAGCAGCGGATACGGCAGATCATACTTCTCCTGAAACTTCTTCTGCTTCTTCACCGTATCGCGCGAGATACCCAGCACCACCACGCCGGCCTTCAGCAGTTTTTTGAACGCATCGCGGAAACCGCATGCCTCAATCGTGCAGCCCGGCGTATCCGCCCGCGGATAGAAAAACAGCACCACCGGGCTCCCGGCGAAATCCGTGAGATTCACCGTCTCACCATCCTGGTTTTGCAGCGTAAAGTTAGGAATAATGTCATTTATCTCTAGCGCCATGTCTCTCCCCCGCAGCGGCAATCGCCCCGCCTCTCCCAGTATGCCGGAGATCGCTCCGCCCCACCACGCCCGCCGCCCCGTTGCGCGCGCACTCGCCGCCGCCGCCCTGCTTGCCGCCGCCATTTGCCCCGCGCAGACGCGCCGCGGCCCCGCGCCCCAGCCCCCCGAAAACGTCACCCGCGCCGTCGCCGTCTATGAGTGGGTCGGCGACCTGAACAAGCCCACCGCCGTCCGCGTTATTCCCGTCTCACTCTTCCTCGACCAGCACTTTGAAGACGCCGCCCTCTACCTCTCGCGCCCCGTCCCTCTCGCCCTGCAGACCGGGACCGTCTACGAGCTGCAATCCGCCGGGGTAAACCGCGGCACCCTCACCCTGCAGACAGCAACCCACCTGCACAGCCTGAATGTAGCCAACGCCTTCGACAACGGATGGTTCGGCTCCGGCAGCTTCAAACCGCTCCCCCAGCCCGCCACCACCGCCCTCAACACCGCCCCCAGCAACGCCCATATCGTCACCGAGGGCCGCCCCCACTTCAGCAAGCAGCCGGATACTCCCGCGACCACGCCGCCCACCGCCGCTACCCCGGCCGATAAGCCCGCCGCCACCGCCGGCACGGCTCCGCCGCCGGACCCCGACCGCCCCACCCTGCACCACACCGCACCGGGTGATCCCCAGGCAACGCCCTCCACCCAACCACCCGCATCCACACAGACAACCACCCCACCGCAGCCCTCCACCACACAGACCGCAAACACCCCGCCGCCCGCAACGTCCGCGCCTGCATCCGATCCTGACCGTCCTACGCTGCACCGCGCTCCACCGGAAGCTAAAAAGAAGAAGACGACCTCTGACAGCGCCTCTGTGACCGAGGCCGGTGGCCTGCTTGCCGACGATCCAAACCGCCCGCGCCTGCACCACGGCCCGCCCACCGGCGCAGGCCCATCGCTGCCTCCGCTGAAGGGCCTGCCCGCTGACCTGCACCAGCTCGTAGGCGTCTCTGACGCCACCGACCGCCCCGAGCATGACTTCACCTACACCTGGCCAAATGCTGCGCAGAAGGCCGCGATTCTCGCCAAACTGGAAGCCATGGCTCGCGCCGCACTGCCCGCTCCCACTGCGCCACCACCCGCCAAACCATTACCACGCACCGCCGCTCGCACGCGCAAGCCGGTTCCTCCCCCGCCCCTCACTCTACTCAATGAAGAACTGCATGCGTATGAGATCAGCTACGGCGGCGCAGATGTTTTCGTCTTCACCGCGCACACCGCCGGAGAAGGCGCCGAACTGCACTACGTCACCCTGCTCGCCCAGCCAGACATCTATGGCGAGCTGCACCTGCTGCTGCAATCCGTGACCGACGCCGCCCACCTCGACCAGTCGCCGCGCATGCGCTTCGTCGACGCCGTGGATGCCGACGCCGACAACCGCGCCGAGCTGCTCTTCGAGCTCCGCGGCCAGACGCAGCGTCAGTTCGCCCTCTACCGCATCGCCCAGGGCGTCGCCGTGCAGGCCTTCCTGGCCGGCACCACCCAATAGGTCAGCCGAAAATAAATCTCCAGAATCACCGCACGGCGAACCCTCGCGGATGTAGTGTTCTCCGAGGAGAATTTCTATGTCCCACAAGAAGCTGTGCCTGATGTCGAAGCACTTCGTCCATGAAGCCTGGAACTCTGACCAGCAGACAGCAAAATGCCCACTCTGCCACGCAATCGTCGCGTACAGCAAAGTGGGCAATAATCTAAAACTGGCCGAGCACGCTCCCCTTAAGGAACATCAGCCCGAGCTCGCTACCAACTAGACCGGATAATTCTTCAGCCACGCGCGGAACGCCGGCCCCAGGTCATCGCGCTTCAGCGCAAACTCCACCGTCGCCTTCAGGAACCCGAGCTTGTCGCCCGCATCGTGGCGCTTGCCTTCATAGCTGAAGCCGTATACCTTCTCGTACTGCAGCAGCATCTTGATCGCGTCGGTCAGTTGCAATTCGCCACCCGCACCCGGCTTCACATTCTCGATCATCTCGAAGATACGCGGCGTCAAAATGTACCGCCCGATGATCGCGTTCTGCGACGGCGCTTCCTCCGCCTTCGGCTTCTCCACCATGTTCTTCACCGCCAGCAGCCGCGGATTCTTCGCGTCCGGCGTGCAGTCCAGACATCCATAGGCCGAGATCGCCGCGCCCTCCACCACCTCAGACCCCAGGATCGACGAGCCCGTCTCGTTGTACGCCTCTACCATCTGCTTGATGCACGAGACCTTCGACTCCACAATGTCGTCGGGCAGCAGCACGGCAAACGGCTCGTTGCCGACCAGCTCCTTCGCCATCAGCACCGCATGACCCAGCCCCAGCGCCTCCGGCTGCCGCACGTACGAAATCTTCGCCAGCTTCGCAACAGACAGCGCCACCTCCAGCAGCGCCTTCTTGCCGCGCGCTTCCAGCGATGCCTCCAGCTCCGGCGAACGGTCAAAGTGATCTTCCATCGTCGACTTGCCACGGCCCGTCACGATGATAATCTCCGTGCAGCCAGCGGCCACGGCCTCTTCCACGCCATACTGGATCAGCGGCTTATCCACCAGGCACAACATCTCCTTCGGCGTCGCCTTGGTTGCGGGGAGAAAACGCGTGCCCATGCCTGCGGCCGGAAATACTGCTTTGCGAACTTTTTGATAATTCATGATGATTCACCCTACCTGCGTCAATGCAGCTTTCCCAATGCAACTTCCGTTGCACTGCTGCGATGCCTTAGCTGTAGCTATTCATTACTCTGCCTGTTTTGTAGTCGAACGCTTGACCGTATCCCGCACTTTGAAAATCAACCAACATAATGCGCATAAAAACACTACTGGGTATTGCAATGACATACGCAAAGAAAATCACCTCTCCTGCACCATATCCCGCACTTCCAAGAAGACCGCCGGTTGGTCCGCAAATCCCTGGCGGGCCAATCAAGGCCACACCAATTACAGCTACTGCAATGCAGATAAAACTCGCGTTGCGAAAGAACTTCGTCGCTTTCATCGAATCCTCCGTTCCACGCTGACTTGCCGACTCGCTGACTAGCTGACCCGCTGCTCTTCACAGCACCGGAGTGTCATCCCCCAGCATCGCCTTGCGCACCACCTTGATCGGCGCAAACCCCTGGCGCATCAGGCTATCGTGAAATCCGCCCAGCGTGAACTTCGCGCCCTGCTTCTTCTGCATATCCGCGCGCAGCTTCATGATCTCCAGCTTGCCCAGCGTGTAGTAGAGATACGTTGCGTCGCTCGTGCCGCGCTTCGCTTCCATCTCTGCAATCGCCGGGGACTGGTACCCATCGCTTACAAAAAACTTCACCGCATCATCAAAGCTCATGCCCTGCGTGTGCATCCGTATGCTCACCACAAACCGCGCGTCGCGCAGCAGCGCATCCTGCAGCTGCCCCAGCCGGATCAGCTTCGCCTCGTGCTCATCCTTCGCGCCCACGCCCGGCTGGCCATAACCCTCATCCAGCATCATCTGTTCGCAGTAGTGCGCCCAGCCTTCAATATTGGTATTCGCGCCCAGCACTTTGCGAATATCGCTGGAAAACTGCGGCATCCACATGAACTGCACATAGTGTCCCGGGTAAGCCTCGTGTACCGACGTACTCACAACCGTGCCCACGTTGAACGATGCCATGTGTTCCGCCACATGCTCCGGCGTCCAGCTCTTCTCCGGCAGCGTCACGTTGAAGTACGCCTTCGTTGAATTCTTCTCGAACGCTCCGGGCGAGTCCATCGAAGCCTGCGTCGTCGCGCGCATAAACGGCGGCGTCTCTTCCAGCGTCGGCCTCACATCGCTCGGCAGCGTGATGATGTGCTTCGCCTTGATGAAGGCTATCTCGCCGTCAAAGCTGTCCTGAAACGCCTGCAGCAGCTTGTCGGGCGCCGGATGGATCGTCGCCAGCTCCGCCAACTCTTCCTGCGGTGTCTTCTTCGGGTCAATCTCCTTCGCTACCCGCTGGAACTCCGCCTGGTTCTTATGCAGGTCGGCATAGGCAATCTGCAGCAGCTTATCCAGCGGAATATCCACCATCTCGTCGTACAGCAGCTTCTTGCGGAACGTCTCCGCGCCAAACCGGAACTCGCCATTCGACCGTGGCAGCAGGTCCGTCTTCATCCACGTGCCGTAGCTCTTCAGCGCTTCAATCACTGCTGCGTTGGACTTCGCAAAATCCGCCTTCGTCTCCGCGTCCTTCGCCCCGGCAAACGCCAACGGCACATCGTTCTGGAAGAAGCTCACCAGCCCGTCGATCTGCTCCAGCGCAATCTCGGTATAGATCTTCGGCGGATTCTTCAGGTTCTTGCGCGCCTCCAGCAGCATCTGCGGAATCTGCCGCTCGCGCTCCACCGCCGCGCGCATCCGCACATTCACCGGCGCATACTCCCGCTCTATCAGCACAAAGATGCTGTTGGTCGCGCCGCTGGAGTAGTTGTCCGGATTCTTCTCCCACGTGCGCACGTCTTCGAGCATCAGCAGCGTACCGCGAATATTGTTCAGCAGAATGGCATAGTCTGCCGCCTCCGGCGCGTCCAGCGCAGCCGGATCAATCCCTTGCAGCTTCTTCTCCCACGCATGCAGCGCCGCAATCTCGCGCTGAATTCCAGCCGCTGAAAAATCCTCCAGCTTCGAGTCATACTGGTGCAGCCCGGCCGCCGTTCCCGCCGTCGGCGAAAAGCGATAGTAAACCTCATCCAGATACTGTGCGCTGTAGACGTGGAACGTCTGCATCGCGCCATCTGCACTAATGCGTTGGGCCTGCGCCGGAACGGCTGAATTCATCGCCATCAATACCCCACATAGAGCTGCAACTCCGAATATCTTCTGCACGGTAAGACTCCTGCTGTAACGGACTCAATGATTCTAAAGCCGGCGGCTATGCAGCCGCGCCCGGCGTCTCAATACTCTCCAGCAGCGCCTTCGCCTCGGCAATAATCTCTTCCGGCTTCACTGCGCTGATCGGCCACTTCATCACGCCCTGCGGGGTGAACTGCGCCCCGTTCTTCGCCTGCTTCGCCACCATCTTCATCAGTTGCGCCGGATCGGCCTTCGAATCCTGCGCAAACCGCAGGTGCAGCATCTCGCGCATCTGCGGAGCCTGGTTCCGCCGCTTCGGATCCATCGGAATCTGCGTGCGTTTGCGATCCAGTTGCGCAATGCCCGCGCGCTCGCACTCCAGCCGCAGCTCGCTCGCCGCCAGCAGGTTCACCACCGCATCCGGCAGTTCGCCATACCGATCCACCAGCTCCGCGCGCACATCCGCCAGCACGCCGCTGTTCTCCGCGCCCGCAATGCGCTTGTACATCCGCAGCCGCTGGTTCTCCTCCGCGATATAGTCCGCGTCGATGCGCAGGCTGATGCCGAGGTTCAGTTGCGTCGCCGCCCGCTCCTGCGTGGCTTCGCCCTTCATCTTGCGCACCGCCTCTTCCAGCATAGTGGTGTACATCTCAAATCCAATCGCTTCAATATGCCCGCTCTGCTGCCCACCCAGCATGTTGCCCGCGCCGCGCAGCTCCAGGTCCAGCGCCGCGATCTTGAATCCCGCACCCAGGTCGCTGAACTCCTTCAGCGCCGCCAGCCGCCGCCGCGAAATCTCGCTCAGTTCCTTCTCCGGCGGAATCAGCAGGTACGCATACGCCCTGCGATTCGACCGTCCCACGCGCCCGCGCAACTGGTAAAGCTCGCTCAGTCCATGCCGGTCCGCACGGTTAATCAGCATCGTGTTCGCCAGCGGAATATCCAGCCCGTTCTCAATGATCGTCGTCGCCACCAGCACGTCGTACTCATGGTTCATGAACGCGAGCATCACCCGCTCCAGCTCCGTCTCGCCCATCTGCCCATGCCCTACAACCACCCTCGCGCTCGGCACCTGCTCGCGAATCATCGCGGCCATATCGTAGATCGTCTCCACGCGGTTGTGAACGAAGTACGCCTGCCCGCCGCGCTCCATCTCCACTTCAATCGCCGTGCGCACCAGCTTCTCGTCGAACTTCGCCACCACCGTCTGGATCGCCATGCGGTCCTTCGGCGGCGTCTCAATCACGCTCATGTCCCGCAGCCCGATCAGCGACATATGCAGTGTCCGCGGAATCGGCGTGGCCGACATCGACAGCACATCGATCGCCGCCCGCATCTGCTTCAGCCGCTCCTTGTGCCGCACGCCAAAGCGCTGCTCCTCGTCCACGATCAGCAGCCCCAGATCCTGGAACTTCAGGTCCTTGCTCAGCACGCGGTGCGTCCCGATCAGGATGTCCACCTTGCCCTGCTCCACCTTCTCCAGGATGATCTTCTGCTCCTTCGCCGTGCGGAAGCGCGAGATCATCTCGATGTTCACCGGGAAGTTCGCGAACCGCTTCTTGAAGGTTTCGTAGTGCTGGAAGGCAAGCACCGTCGTCGGCGTCAACACCGCCACCTGCCGGGAATCCTGCACCGCCTTGAACGCCGCCCGCATCGCGACCTCGGTCTTGCCATAGCCCACGTCGCCGCACAGCAGCCGATCCATCGGCTGCGTCGATTCCATGTCGCGCTTGATGTCCGCAATCGCCGCCAGCTGGTCGTCCGTCTCGGTAAAGTCGAACGCCTCCTCAAACTCGCGCTGCATCGCGCCGTCCGGCGAGAAAGCCGTGCCCTCCGCCGCCTTGCGCTGCGCGTAGAGCTTCAGCAGCTCATCGGCCATATCGGCCATGGCCTTCTTCACGCGCGCCTTAGTCTTGGCCCACTGCGCGTTGCCCAGCTTGTTCAGCTCCGGTGCCGGCCCAGCATCGGTCGAGCGATACTTCTGGATCAGATCCAGCCGCGTCAGCGGCACATACAGCCGCGCCTGCTCCGCGAACTCCAAAATCATGAACTCAATATCCGCGCCGTCCTGCGCGATCTCGCGCAGCCCCATGTACTGCGCAATGCCGTGCTCCACATGCACCACGTAATCGCCCACAGCCAGGTCGCGGAAGTCCGAAAGAAACGCCGACGTCTTCGACCGCCGCGCCACCGGACGCGCCGCCACATCCACATCATCCGTCAAATCCTGCGCGCCAAAGATCACCAGCTGCCGCGCCGTGGCCTTCTCAATGTCCAGCACCTGCACGCCGTTCGCCATCGGCGTCTTCACGATCACCGGCGTGCCCACGTCCCCGGCCAGATAGCTTGACTCGTCGTAGATCGTCTCCGAACCCGCGTGCGCCGTGCGGCTGCCCAGCCGGTACGGCACCTTGTACTCCTGCAGCAGGCTCGCCAGCCGCTCCACCTCGCCCTGGTGCGGAGCCGTCAGCAGAATGCGCGCATTCTGCGCCATCAACGTCTTCAGTTGCTCCACCAGCGCCGGAATCGATCCGTGGAACCGTGGCGTCGGCCGCGTGGCAAACTCCACCTCGCTCAGCGAATTCGTGTCTGCGTCGAACACATCCACTGTGCCCAGCTGGTCCAGATCGCACCCTGGCAGCTGCCGCACCGCCTCTTCCACATCCCACGGCGTCACGTAGATATCGCCCGGCCGAATCAGCGACCCAATCCCCGCGCGCTCATGCCTCTGCTCGACCTTGTTCCACCAGCGCTCGCCCTGGTTCTTCACCATCGCGGGCTCTTCCACAAACACCCGCGGCTTCTTCCCCTGCGCCGTCATCAACTCAAACAGCGTCGCCCGCGCCCCCGCCACCGGCGCAAAAAACTCCCACCCCGGAAACACGCTCACCTCATCCGGCAACTCATCAAAACCCTCTGCAGCTTGTGGATCTTCGCCCTCTTCGCTCGCGGCGATTCCCTGCTTCGTCAGCCGCGCATGCACCGCCGCCAGCAACTTCTCCGTCACCGGAGTCTCGGTGAGCGGCAGCAGCAGCGCCTCATCCAGCGGCGTCGAAGACCGCTGCGACTCTGGCTCATACTTGCGGATGCTCTCAATCTCATCGCCAAAGAAATCAATACGCACCGGACGGTCCATCTCCGGCGAATACACGTCCATAATGCCGCCGCGCACCGTCACCTGCCCCGGCATCTCCACCACGTCCACCCGCGTGTAGCCCACGCTCAGCAGATGCTCCATCAGCATCTCCGGCATGTACTCCTCGCCGCGCCGCAGCCGCAGCGCCAGCCCTGCATAGTAATCCGCCGCAAACAGCCGCATACACGCAGCCTCTACCGGCGCAATCACCATCTGTGCCGCGCCCGTGGCAATCTTCCACAGCGTAGCCGCGCGCATCTCCTGAATCTCCGGATGCGGCGATAGATTTTCGAAGGGCAGCACATCATGCGCCGGAAACCGCAGCACGCTCTCCGCCGGCAACGCGCCCGTCAGCTCACAGGCCGCCTGTACCGCGGCATGCAGCGTCTCGGCTGCCTTGTTATCCGCCACCAGCACCAGCGCCGGAGCCTGCCCCGCCCGCCCAAAGTACGGCAGGTAGAGCGCCCGCGCCGTCGCCGTCAATCCAGACACACGTCTGCGCCCCGTACCAGCCCCCAGATGCAGCCGTACACGCGCAAACGCGTCAGATTGTTCCAGCTCCGCAAGCAGTTCGCGGACAAACGGCAAAACCATACTGTTTCAAGTCTAGCAGTGCGGAAATCTCGCGCTATGTGCTACGCTTTCGCTCAACATGAGAGGGCTTTTCATCGCCGCAGTTCTACTTTTTGGAACGCTCAGAAATGCCGGCGCTCAACTGGACGCACCAGGTGCATTCAGCAGTTTTTCCGGTTGTGCGCACGATACCTGTCTCTGGGTTCCCACTGCGGAATCCAAAGTCTTCACCCATGGCGAATACCGGTACACAGTCATCACAAATAAAGACGAAACCGAAGCTAAGTTTCAACTGACGAAAGGCTCGGCAGTCTTACTTTCCACTCCATTGAAAGACTGGTCCGCCAGCGTCTCCGTAGTCTGGTCCAAAGAGGGCAGTTCCTTCGCCATTACCTGGAGTGATGGCGGCGCCGTCGGTGATTTTCACGTCCGCGCATTCAGAATCAGCGGCAATCAGCTCAAGGAAGAGCCCGTGGCAAAATACGCCATGCGTAACTTTAAGACCCGTCATAACTGCATTGCCCGGGGCGACAATATCCAGGCCTACAAATGGAGTAACTCTGGCGACAAGCTACTGCTTGTGCTCTCTGTCTATCCTGCAAGTGACTGTGGCAGGGATCTGGGCCACATGGAAGCCTACTGGGTTCAGGCAGATAACGGGGCCATTCTTCAGCATCTAAACTTGCGGGAATTGAAGGCCTATATCAAACTTCACCCTCAGATGTAGTCCGCTTGGAGCGAAACCCAACCATCTACGCGTCCACCGCTGCTAAAATTGCATTGAAATGTCCACATCCACCCTGCTGTCGCCCGAGATTCTCGCCAAGTACCAGCCCGTCATCGGCCTTGAGGTCCACGTTCAGCTCCTCACCGCGACCAAGGCCTTCTGCGGCTGCGCCAACAAATACGGCATGGCGCCGAACACCAACGTCTGCCCCAGCTGCCTCGGCCTGCCCGGCGCGCTGCCCGTGCTCAACAAGCAGGCGGTCGAATTCGCCGTGCTCGCCTCCCGGGCCATCAACTGCCGCATCAACGAGACCAGCATCTTCTCGCGCAAGAATTACTTCTACCCCGACCTGCCCAAGGGCTACCAGATCTCGCAGTTCGATAAGCCCCTGGCCGAGCACGGCTGGCTCGACATTCCCGACGCCGCTGGCAACACCAAGCGCATCGGCATCACCCGCCTGCACATGGAAGAAGACGCCGGCAAGAGCGTCCACGACGGCCAGGCCGACTCCGCCACCCGCACCTCCATCGACCTCAACCGCTGCGGCACCCCGCTCTGCGAGATCGTCTCCGAGCCCGACATCCGCACCCCCGACGAAGCCTTCGAGTACCTTACCAAGCTCAAGGAGATCCTCCTCTACACTGGCGTCTCCGACTGCAACATGGAAGAAGGCTCCCTCCGCTGCGACGCCAACGTCAGCGTCATGCTCAAGTCCGATTGGGAGAAGCACGGCGAAAAAGCCTTCGGCACCAAGGCCGAAGTAAAGAACGTCAACAGCTTCCGCTACATTCGCGCCGCGCTCGAGTACGAGATCGAGCGCCAGATCGAGGTCATCGAATCCGGCCAGCGCGTCGTGCAGGAGTCGCGCCTCTGGTCGCAGGCCGAAGGCCGCACCTTCTCCATGCGCTCCAAGGAGCAGGCCCACGACTACCGCTACTTCCCCGAGCCCGACCTTCCCGCGCTCATCGTCAGCCCCGCATGGCAGGCCGAGATTCTGAAGGCCCTCCCCGAGCTGCCCGAAGCCAAGCGCGAGCGCCTTGTCGCCGAATACGGCATCACGACTGCCAATGCTCAGGTGCTGACGTCCTCCATCACCTACGCGGATCAGTTTGAAGTTGCCGCCAAGGCAGCAAAAAATCCCAAGCGCGTGGCCGACCTCATCACCGGCGAACTCATGGGCCGCCTCAAAGCCCTCAATCTCGATATAGCCCACTCGCCCGTCTCGCTCACCGGCGTCGCCCTGGCCTCCGACCTACTCGACGAAGAAAAACTCTCCAGCAAGATGCTCAAGCAGCTCTTCGACATCTGCTTCGAGAAGAATGAAGACTTCCCCGCCGTCTATGACCGCGAGAAGCCGCAGCAGATCTCCGACGCCGGCGCACTGGAGAAGATGATCGACGAGATCATCGCCGCGAATCCGAAGCAAGTCGCCCAGTACAAGGCCGGCAAGACCACGGTCTCCGCCTTCTTCGTCGGCCAGGTCATGCGCCTCTCCAAAGGCCAGGCCAACCCCACCCTCCTCAACGAACTCGTCGTCAAGAAACTGAGCGCATAGGTTGCGTCCGTTGCACAAATGCGGGTGCCCCAGGTCTCGCCTCTGAGACCTGGGAACGATGCCCACACCGCAACCGCCCTCACAGGACTAGTACCAAAGCGGGTGCCCCATACATCGCGGCTTCATGCAATGTGTGGGATATTCGCGCAAAGCGCGAACGCCCCCGCCCATCTCCCTCACACGCGCGACAAATATAAAACTTGTCATCCTGAGCGAAGCCACTCGCAGCCTCACCGCGAGTGGCGCAGTCGAAGGACCTGCTTCTCGCCCGTCATGCCCATCCTCTTCGTGGCCTGCCCTCCGCTTCTTACTCATCCCAGCCTTGCATTGCAGATGCGGCCCTAAATCCCACATTTCCTGTAGCCTTCAAGTGTGCGCCGTCATCTCATTCTCTTCTCCGTCCTAATCTCCATCCTCGGATGCGTCGCCGCGCGCCCAGCCGCCGCGCCCACGCTCCCTCCCAACACCATCCCCCTCTCGCAGATGATGCGCGAGCTCTCCGCCCAGCCCGGCTTTACTGACGCCATGCTCGCCGAGCTCTCCCACGCCTCGCGCGCCGGAGCGCTCCTCACCCCCGCGCTGCTTGATACCATGCGCAAGCTCATCCTCGGCCGCGACTGGCAAGGGCTGGATGCCTTCCCCGGCTGGACCATACACACCATCAACGGCACCGTCGCCGTCGGCTCGCATCTCGTCGCACGCAATGACCACCCCACCCCGCAGCAACTCGCCGCCTACATTGACCTCGGCCCCTACGCGCTCGATAAATCCGCCACCGAAGACCTCGACAAACCCTCCAACCGTCCCGCGCTGGATACGCAAAGTCTCACCACGAACCTCGCCTACGGCGTCACCCGCGGCGACGGCCCCGATCCGCGCCTCGCGCCGCTGCACTCTGAAAGCGCCCGCCTCGCCGAAGTCCTCAACCGTCTCTCCATCAACACCCTCGACGGCGCGCAGCCCTTTACCGCTGTCATCGCGCATCGCTCCGCCACCACGGTCGACCAGCTCATCGCCAACCTCATCGCTGCCGGCGACAATGTCACCATCGCCGACGCGCGTTACTTCGCCAACTTCGGCCACTTCCACTCCAATGGCCGCGACGTGATGATGCCCTTCATGATCAACACTCAGGTCTTCGTCCCCGCAGCGCACTTCTGGCAACGCCGTCACGACCTGCTGGAACCCGTTGCCCACGCCGAGTACGAGTTCAGCATCACCAACCCGCACGACCCCACGCGCAACGCCGACGTCACCTACTACTTCGGTATCGACGGCAACGCCGAGTTCCGCACCAACGACCAGCTCAACCAGCCCTGGGTCATGGGCCGCCACGCGCATGAGTATCGCGGCCCCGACGCCGTCGAAGTTGCGCGCCTCACCGGCCTCGCCGTGCTGCTCTACGCGCACGAGCACCTCGACCACCCCGACCTTCCCTTCGGCGGCTACTACGCCCTCGGCGTCTGCCAGGACACCATCGCCGCCATCGAGCGCAAGATGACCGGCACCACCACGCTCTTCCCCATCACCCGCGACATGTCCCTGTTCACCGACCCGCGCGACGCCGAGATGAACGCCCTTCTCGCGCAGATCCCCGACGACCGCGACGGCACCCAGCCGCCCTCGCCCGAGCGCATCTTCGGCTCGCTGCCCACCACCGACCTCGCCGCCATCACCGTCCCCGGCCTCGCGGATGACTTCCAGCGCACCTACGCCGTATGGCAGCAGGGCAAGCTCGCGCGCAACAATGCGCAGCGCGATACCGCCCTCTTCCTTGCTGCCATCCTGATTGCTCTTTTATTTTCGCGCTTCGCCCTGCGCCGCCGCGCCACAGCACGCCGATAATAAGCAGCCTTCGCCAATTTACTTTCAAAATGAAGCGTTCTCGCATAACATGGCGCGCGAGGTGTTTTCATGCAGCGCAAAGCCATCTACTCCATCGCTCTCACGTTCGCCCTTAACCTTGCACTCCCCCCCAATCTTCACGCGCAGACTGCAGCAACGCCAGCTCCAGCACCCACCGCTGCAACAGCACCCACAGCACTGCCCACCGCCTACGACCCCAAGCGTGACCCAGCGGCAGACCTTGAGCTCGCCGTAGCGCAGGCAAAGGCCACTCACCGCAACGTCCTCATTGAGGTCGGTGGCGCATGGTGTGTCTGGTGCAAGTACATGGATAAATTCTTCGCCCAGCGCAAAGACATGCAATCACTCCTGAACGACAACTACGTCGTACTCAAAGTGAACATGAGCCGCGAGAACGAGAACAAGGAGTTCCTCGCAAAGTTCCCGAAGATCACGGGCTACCCACACATCTTCATCATCGTGATCGGCGAAAAGGGCAATAGCCTCGTCTCCCAGCCCACCAATGTTCTTGAAGACGGAGACGAGAGCTACAACAAGAGCAAGTTCATGCTCGTTCTACAGCAGTACAAGCCCAAGCATTAGGTCATCGTCTCTGCGCACGGCAAGTAAATCACAAAGCCGGGAACAATGCCCTTCTTCCCGCGTTCATCCTTGATCCGCCACCGAAGCGGGTGCCCCGGGTCTCGCTTCTGAGACCCGGGTTTCCGCAGCAGCACGAATCTCCCGCCATCACCGACCTGCCGTTACAACGCCCTGTGTCCAATATCGCGCCGGTACACCATTCCCTCAAACGAGATCCCTGCCAGCGCAGCATACGCTTTACCCAGCGCACCCCGCAGCGTACTGTCCGCCGCCGTCACGCCCAGCACGCGCCCGCCAGCCGTCACCAGCTTGCCATCCTTCAGCGCCGTGCCAGCGTGAAAAACCTCCACGCCATCCGTCACCTTATCCAGCCCGTTCACCGCAAAACCCTTCGCAAACTTCCCCGGATACCCGCCGCTCGCCGCCACCACACACGCCGCCGCTCCCGGCTTCCACTTCAGCTTCAAATCCCTCACTCGCCCGTCGATGCTCGCGTCGAACAGCTCCATCACGTCGCTCTCCAGCCGCATCATCAGCGTCTGCGTCTCCGGATCGCCGAAGCGCGTGTTGAACTCCAGCACCTTCGGCCCATCCGCCGTCATCATCAGCCCGATAAACAGCACGCCTGCGAACGGCACACCCTCCGCGCGCATTCCACGCACCACCGGCAGCGCCACATGATCCATCACCCACGCGCGCACGCCTTCGCTCATCAGCTCATCCGTCGAGTAAGCTCCCATGCCACCGGTATTCGGCCCCGTATCGCCTTCGCCGATGCGCTTATGGTCCTGCGCACACTGCATCGCCACCGCGCTCTCACCATCGCAGAGCGCAAAGAACGAAATCTCCGGCCCCTCCAGCAACTCCTCCAGTACCAGTTGCGTGCCCGCCGCGCCCAGCAGTTCGCCGCTAAAGATACCCTCCGCAGCCTCCAGCGCCTCCGCCGGATTAGCGCACAGCACCACGCCCTTGCCCGCGGCCAGCCCATCGGCCTTCACCACTACCGCACCGGGAAAATTCCGCAGCGCGCCGCGCGCCTCATCCAGCGAATGGCACACCGTATACCGCGCCGTCGGAATCCCATGGCGCTGCATAAAATCCTTGGCAAACGCCTTGCTGGTTTCCAGCATCGCCGCGCCCTTCGTCGGCCCGAACACCCGCAGCCCGCGCTTCTGCAGCGCATCCACCAGCCCCAGGCTGAGTGGAAGCTCCGGCCCAACTACGGTCAGCCCCGGCTTCTCTGCTTCCACCACGCGCAACAGATCATCCAGGTTGCCGCTGTCTACCGCCGCGCAACGCGCCCGATCCGCAATGCCGCCGTTCCCCGGCGCACACACAATCTCGCCCACCTGCGGCGACTTACCCAGCGCCCAAACAATCGCATCCTCGCGCCCACCACTGCCGATTACCAGTACCTTGATCACGCTACCCATCTTTCTCGTATTGCCTATGCCATCACGCACTATATTTTGTCATTCCGCTGCGCAGCGGCGAAATCTGCTTCTGTACTCGCCATTGTTTTGCTGACGTGCTGACCGCTGACTTGCTTCCCTACTGCTCGACCGGCGCAATGCGGATCTCGCGTGCGATCTCCGCCGTCAGCTCCACCATCTCAAGCGAATGTCCCACGCGCACGCGATACCCCGCAGACGCATCGTTCTTCTGCACATGCACAAACGCGCCCGGAGCAATCCCTATGGTTTTCAGCCGCCGCAACGTCTGCTGATTCTCGTCGGACACGCTCGCAATCGTATAGCTTCCTTCGCCCGCTACTTCCGTCAGCGCAATCGAGTCCGGCTCCAGTATCTCGCCGCTCAGCGATGGAATCGCGTGCCCGTGCGGGTCGCTCTTCGGATAGCCCAGTTTCGCTGCAATCCTCTCTTCGAATCGCTCTGAGATGAAGTGCTCCAGCCGCTCCGCCTCGTCATGCACCTCTTCGATCGGGTAATCCAGTATCTCGAAGAGAAAGGTCTCGATCAGCCGGTGGTGCCGCACCACCTCCAGCGCGCGCCGCTTGCCCGCAGGTGAAAGCCGTACACCGCGATGCCGCTCATACTCCACCATCGGTTGCGCTGCCGCCGCCAGCTTCTGCAGCATGTTCGTTACCGATGCAGGCGCCACCGCCAGCCGCTCGGCCAGCGAGCTGCTCGTCACCCGCCGCTCCTCCGCGCCACCCAGAAACAGAATGGCCTTCAGATAGTTATCGACTGATTCACTGTTCCTGACCGTACGGCGTCCATCCGGCATAGTCCAAAATCCTCGTCCGCATCCAGTTTGACTCATTTCGCTAACATTAGGTATACCTAATGTATAGGCTTGCCTAAATAACTGTTCCATACCGCGATCTTTCTTCCCGATTATTGGCAGTGGTCCCCTAAATACTCCCCGAGTGATGCCCAGATGAGCGATTTGCAGCCTGACAACGCGACCACTGTACCCTCGGCCCTCGTTCCTGCTGCGTCTACTCCCCTGGCAGCCCCCGAGAGCGCTCCCCGTGCACGGTTCCGCCTGCTGCCAGAACTGCGCCGCAGCGAGCTCTGGACCTACTTCGGGCCCGCCTTCGTCGCCAGCGTAGCCTACATCGATCCCGGCAACTTCGCCACCAATATCGACGGTGGCACCCGCTTCGGCTACAAGCTCCTCTGGGTCCTGCTCTGGTCCAACGCCATGGCCATTCTGGTGCAATACCTCTCGGCCAAACTCGGCATCGTCACCGGCCGCACCCTGCCGCAAAGCTGCCGCGACCACTTCTCCCGCCCCACCGTCATCGGCCTCTGGATCGCCGCCGAAATCTCCGCCATCGCCACCGATCTCGCCGAATTCCTCGGCGCCGCACTCGGCTTCTACCTGCTCTTCGGCTCCGTACTGGTCGCACAAGGCTGGACCAAGACGCACGTCCTCCTGCTGGCTGCGTTGCTCACCTCCATCTGCGTCTTTCTTATCCTCGCGCTCGATCTCGCCGGCTTCCGCTTCCTCGAACTCGGCATCATGGCCTTCGTCGCCATCATCGGCGTCTGCTACGCCATTGAAGTCTTTCTGGTGCATCCCAGCTGGAAGCTAGCCGCCTTCCACACCCTTGTCCCTGAGATCAACCACAGCAGCATATACATCGCTGTTGGCATGCTCGGCGCAACGGTCATGCCGCACGTCATCTACCTGCACTCCGCTCTGGTGCAGCCGCGCCGCCGTCAGGCCGTCCTCGACAAAGCGAACAGCCGCCACTTCATCCAGCGCTTCCTCAAATTCGAACTGATTGACGTCTTCGTCGCCATGAACGGCGCCTGGCTCATCAACTCCGCCATGATCGTGATGGCCGCCTGCGCCTTCGGTCCCCTGCTTGCTCACGGCATGGCGCCCGTCAGCAGTATTGAAGACGCACATCACACCCTCGGCCCGCTGATGGGCAGCTTCTCCGCGCTGGTCTTCGCCGTGGCCTTGCTCTGCTCCGGCCTCTCGTCGTCTACCGTCGGCGTCATGGCTGGCCAGGTCATCATTGAAGGTTTCCTCGACATTAAGTTCCCCATCTTCCTGCGCCGCCTGATCACCATCATTCCCGCGGTCCTCATCATCGCGCTCGGCCTCGACCCCTTGAAGATCCTCATCTTCTCCCAGGTCGTACTGAGCTTTACCCTTCCCTTCGCGCTGATCCCGCTGCTCATCCTCACCGGCCGCTGGCAGGTCATGCGCCGCTACATGAACACCCGCCCCACCCAATGGCTCGGCTGGCTCACCACCGGCATTATCATTGCGCTCAACGCTCTGCTACTCTGGCAGCTCGTCGCATAAAGACCTACACACGAATAATTTCCCAACAAAAATGCGTAGCCTCATCGGCTACGCATTTCCTGTTTTGCCTCGAAGAGAGCTTCCTAGTGAGGGTGCTCATCCTTCTTCTCCTGCGGTGCAGGTGCCGGCGCAGGATGTGGCTGTGGCGCAGGACGGGCCTGCGGTTGTGGCCGTGGCGCAACAGGTGCTGGCGCTGGCCGCGGTTGCGGCGCTGGTGTCGGAGTCGCCGGACGCGGTGCCGGTTGTGGCTGCGGCGTCGGGGTTGGCGTGGGCCGCGCAAAGTTCTGCTGGCGCTGCTGTTGCGGTTGCGGCTCAGGACGAACCTGCGGCTGTGGCGCCGGTGCTGGTCGTGAGAAGTCCTGCGGACGTGCATCGTGCCGCTCAAAGTTCTGCGGCGTCTGTTGCGGCGTCGGACGACTCTGTTGCGGCGTCGACTGGACCGGTGTCGCAGGCGCTGGCCGCCCAGAGTTCTGCGGCTGGCCCTGCTGTTGTTGCCCCGGACGTCCTGTCTGCACTGGCTGTTGTGCCGGCGTGGCGGGCGTTGGCCGTCCGAAGTTCTGCGGCTGCCCCTGCTGCGGAGCAGGCCTGTTCATCGGCTGCCCCGGCCGCCCAACATTCTGCTGCTCGCCCGGACGACCCGTCTGCTGCGGTTGAGGTTGCCCCGGACGCTGCTGCTGCACCGCACCCGGCTGCACCGGAGTTGGCCGCCCGTTATTCTGCTGCTCCCATGGGCGTCCCTGCTGCTGTGGCTGACCCGGCCGCGCAAAACCCTGCGGCTGCTGACCCGGCCGCGCCTGCTGCACAGGGATTCTCGCCGGTGGCATCGGGCGCGTGTCGCGATCTGCCTGTATCGGCCGCGCACTCACCACGACCGCCGGGCGTCCCCTGTTCACATTCGCAAACTGCTGCCGGTTCTGCGACGCTGCGTGCTGCGCTTCCATCTGCGTCCGCATAGGCTGCATGCGCGCCTGCCGCATCGCCGCAAACTCCGACGGCGCCGGACGCAGGTTCGCGCCTCCCGGCCCGTTGTAGCTCACGCGGTTGTTGTTCGCCACCGTCACGCTCCGCACATACACACGGGTGATATGCGGCCCGCGGATATTGTTCACAGCGCGGTTGTAGAAGAAGTGGTTGTCCCGCCAGTAACCGCCCTCATACCCGCGGCCACCGTAGCCGAATCCATAATTGATACCGCCGTAGTAGCCGATGTAGTGGCCCCAGTATCCGCGATAAAAATAGTAGTGGTGGTTTCTGAATCCCCAGTAAGAAGGCGTCCACAGAGCGCCCTGGTACGGCGGCATCACCCACACACCCGGCACCCAGTAGTAGCCCATCGGCGCCCACGCCCAGTACCCCGGCGTCCACAGGTACCCGTCATCTGGAATCGGTGGCTGCGAATACTCCGGCAGCGGCGGTGGCGCCTGATCAGACTGCGCCTCGGCGTCGTCATAATCGCCGTTATCCAGCGCATCCTGTCCCTGGTCTACGCTCTGATCGCTGTAACCCTGATCCTGATATGCCGGTTGCTGATCGCTGGCAGAGGCTGACCGTGCTGCCGTGATCGCCTCATTCGTTCCCTGCCCTGTGGGCGCATACTGCTGCGGCTGCCCCTGGTCGGTTGCCTGCTGCCCATTGTCCGTCGGAGCCATGTTCGCAGCCGCCGGATCAGGCCCCAGATCATTCGTCTGGCTCTGCGCACCTACGTTCTTGTGGCACCCTGCCACGATCAATCCCATGGCAACCGTTGCGATAATTGCTGTCGATCCAAACTTCTTCATATCGTTTCCTCGTGCTTGCCTGCCAAACCACGCTTAATCACTGCGTACCTAAACCCAGCTTTGCCCCCGGCGATTCGGCTCTTTGTAAGATGCACAATTCTATGCCTAAGCTACTTCCGCCGCCCACCCACCCGGCGTTACACTGTTGGGGTGAAGCAGCCGCGCCATCGCCGCCAAGCCGTGCGCCCCTCCGCTGGAGCCATTAAACGCTTCCGCCGTGGCCGTCCCGACCGCGG
>JARLFX010000119.1 GCA_031296355.1 Acidobacteriaceae bacterium | reverse complement strand
CTGGTGAACAATGCCGGGACGATCCACGTGGGGCCGGTGGAAGACCAGAGGGTGGAGAATTTTGAAGAGTCGATGAGGACGAATTACTTTGCGATGGTGTACGCGTGCAAGGCGGTGATGCCGCAGATGTTGGCGCGACGGAGCGGGAGCATCGTGAACATTGCGTCGATTGGCGGGAAGATTGCGGTGCCGCATCTGCTGCCTTACTCGGCGAGCAAGTTTGCGGCGGTGGGCTTCAGCGAGGGACTGCATGCTGAGCTGCGCGGCAAGGGCGTTCGCGTGACGACGGTGTGCCCGGGGCTGATGCGGACGGGGTCGGCTCCGCAGGCGCTGGTGGTGGGTGACCGGACGAAGGAGTACGAGTGGTTTGGGCTGGGCGCGATGCTGCCGGGTGCGGCGGCATCCGTACAGAGTGCAGCGGAGAAGATTGTGCGGGCGACGGCGGCGGGCCGGGCGGAGATTACGATTTCGCCGCAGGCTTACATTGGGGCGCGGGTGGCAGGGATTTCGCCGGGGCTGATGGGCGTGGCGATGA
This sequence comes from Acidobacteriaceae bacterium, assembly GCA_031296355.1. Next base: position 11,777 of record JARLFX010000119.1, on the reverse strand, counting down.
GCGCGGTGAATGAGTATGCGCTGCCGAAGCCGACGGGAGCGCAGGAGCCGGTGAAGGCGAGTGAGGTGGCGGAGCCGGATTCGCGGCTGTGGCGGTGGGCGAAGAAGAGGAATGAGGCGGGACTGGAAAACCTCAGGGGCTAAAGCCCCGGGTTCGTTCAGGTTCTGAATGTGCGGGCTGAAGCCCGCACCTACCTTAGAGGCAAAAGCAAAGACAACGGCAAGGGCAACAGCAAGGGCAAGAGCAAAGACAAGGGCAACAACGGTCGCCGCTGCGCGACGATGTCCCACACATCCCGCGATGAGACTGCGTGATGTATGGGGCACCCGGCAGCGATACAGCTATCCGGTGAATGCAGTGGTCGTGCGAGCATCGCTCCCAGGTCTCAGAAGCGAGACCTGGGGCACCCGCATCGTCGCCTTAGAAGCAACGGCAAGAGCAGAAGCAGATTCTTCGCTGCGCTCAGAATGACAAATAAATAGGGGGAAATGCTTCGCAGTGCGCTGCTAGAATCGGCAGACGAGTGGGTGCGATGAAAGATCATATGAAGAAACATGACCGGTTGCTGGAGCTGCAGGCGCGGCATGCGCTGGCGGAAGAGGGTGGCGGCGCGGAACGGCGGGAGCGCGAGCGCAAGGCGGGCAAGATGACTGCGCGCGAGCGTGTGCTGTTTCTGCTGGACGAGGGGACGTTCGAGGAGACGGACAAGTTCGTGACGCATCGCGCGACGGATTTCGGCATGCAGGAGCAGCGCGTGCCGGGCGATGGGTTCATCACTGGCTATGGGCGGGTGGAAGGGCGCGTGGTGTTTGTCTTCGCGCAGGACTTCACCGTCTTCGGCGGATCGCTTTCGGAGACAAACGCGGCGAAGATCGTGAAGCTGATGGAGATGGCGATGAAGGTGGGCGCGCCGCTGATCGGGCTGAACGATTCCGGGGGGGCGCGCATCCAGGAGGGCGTGGTGTCGCTGGCTGGATATGCGGATATTTTTCTGCGCAATACGCTGGCGAGCGGCGTGGTGCCGCAGATCTCGGCCATTCTGGGGCCGTGCGCGGGCGGCGCGGTGTATTCGCCGGCGATCACGGACTTCATTCTGATGACGAAGAAGACGAGTTACATGTTTGTGACCGGGCCGGACGTGATCAAGACGGTGACGCACGAAGATGTGACCAAGGATGAGCTGGGCGGCGCGATGACGCACAACGAGACCAGCGGCGTGGCGCATTTTGTAGCGCACGACGACGCTGAGTGCCTGGCGATGGTGCGCGAGCTGCTGAGTTTTCTGCCGTCGAACAACCTGGACGATCCGCCGCGCAAGGTGAATGCCGATCCGGTGGACCGCGCGGATGCGGCGCTGGACTGGATTGTGCCGGAGGAGAGTAACCAGCCGTACGACGCGAAGGATGTGATTGCAAAGATCGTGGACGACGGATATTTCTTCGAGGTGCAGGAGCACTTCGCACGGAACATCGTGATTGGATTTGCGCGCATGGATGGACGTCCGGTGGGCATTGTGGCGAACCAGCCGGCGTATCTGGCGGGCGTGATCGACATCAACGCGAGTGTGAAGGCGGCGCGGTTTGTGCGCTTCTGCGATGCATTTAATATTCCGCTGATCACATTTGAAGATGTACCGGGATTTATGCCGGGGACGACACAGGAGCATGGCGGCATCATCCGGCACGGGGCGAAGCTGCTGTATGCATTCGCCGAGGCGACGGTGCCGAAGATGACGGTGATTACGCGCAAGGCCTATGGCGGTGCGTATTGCGTAATGAGCTCGAAGCATCTGCGGACGGATGTGAACCTGGCGTGGCCCACGGCGGAGATTGCGGTGATGGGGCCGGAGGGCGCGGTGAACATCGTCTACAAGCGCGAGCTGGAGGCTGTGGTGAAGAATGCGCAGGCGGTGTGGCCGCAAGGGAAGCCCTTCACCGAGGAAGAGAAGATGGCGATCCTGGCAGAGACGCGCGCGGAAAAGGTGGAAGAGTTTCGCGAGCGGTTTGCTAATCCGTATGTGGCCGCAGAGCGCGGGTATGTGGATGCGGTGATCAAGCCGAGCGAGACGCGGAAGCGGCTGTGCGCGGCGCTGGAGATGCTACAGGGCAAGCGCGAGACCATGCCGAAGAAGAAGCATGGGTGCATACCGCTGTAGCCCTGCGAGTCAGCGAAGACAGAAGCAAAGGCAAAGGCGAGAAGCAGGTCCTTCGCTGCGCTCAGGACGACAAATATTTTGGGATGTTGGAACGCATGATCTCGATTGAGAACGCGGAGCATTACACGTGGGACGAGGGGTGCGATGGCTGGCATCTGGTGCGCACTGCTGCGGTGAGCGTGATCCAGGAACGCATGCCTGCGGGTGCGCGGGAGCAGCGGCATTTCCATCAGCGGGCGCGGCAGTTTTTCTATGTGCTGGAAGGCGAGCTGACGATGGAGATCGGCGGCGCGGCGCAGGTGCTTGCGCGTGGGCAGGGAGTGGAGATTGCGCCGGGCGTGGCGCATCAGGCGATCAACGCGAGTGCGTCGGATGTGCGGTTCATGGTCACGAGTGTGCCGCCGAGCCATGGCGACCGGGTCGAAGCATAAAGAGAGCAGAAGCAGATTCTTCGCTGCGCTCAGAATGACAAATCAATAATCGGAATGATAATCGCTGGTTATGTGGCCGCGACGACGGGTTTGCCTTTTTCGTTGAGCACGATATGGGCCAGGGGGGTGTGGTGGTCGTGGGTGAAGAGGACGAGCCACTTCTCCGGGATGGCGCGCGCGTAGAAACGCTTGCGCTCTTCGATCACGCGCATGGGGTCGAGATCGTAGCCCATGGCCCAGGCGACATCGAGATGATGCGCGGTGGGAATGAGATCGGAGATGTAGCAGGCGTGCTGGCCGGCGCTCTCAATGTGGATGCCCATGAGTTGTGCGGTGTGGCCCGGGAAACATTCGACGCTGATGCCGTCGCAGATGGTGGGGTCGGCGGCGATGCGCGCGTTGTCAAGCAGCGTCATCTGGCCTGAGGCGATGAGGGGATCGTAGTTGGGCGAGAGGTAGCTGACGCGGTCACGCTCGTACTGGCGATGGCCGTGCTCGACTTCTCCGGCGTGGGCAAAGTAACGCGCGTTGGGGAAGGTGGGCGCGACGGAGCCATCGGGCTGCAGGGTTGTGTTCCAGCCGCAGTGATCGAAGTGCAGATGCGAGTTGATGACGATATCGACTTCGCGGGGATCGATGCCGGCGGCGGCGTAGGAGTGCAGAAGGAGTTCCTGATTGCCCTGCAGCTCGCGCATCTTCGAGGACTGTTTGTTGCCCATGCCGGTCTCAATCGCGATGGTCTGCTTGCCGGTGCGGACGACGACGGAGTTGAGGCCGAGCAGGATGCGGTTAGCTTCGTCGGCGGGCGCGCGTTTGCTCCAGAGCGGCTTGGGCACAACGCCGAACATGGCGCCGCCATCGAGCAGGAAGGTGCCATCGGTGCAGACGGTCAGTTCAAAATCGCCGAGGGTGGTGCGGGCGCGGACGAGGTTGGCGTCGGCGGGTTGGGCGGCAGGGTGCATGAGGACAGTGTAGAGAGCGAGTCAGCGAGTCAGCAAGTCAGCGAGTCAGCGGAAGGCTAAAGCAGATTCCGCCGCTGCGCTGCGGAATGACAAATTGAATGCAAAGACAAAGCTACTTGGGCGCGGGAGCGTTTACTTGGTCTCTGGGGTGGCGGGGGCACGGCAGGAGGTCAGCGTGAGGCGTAGCAACTGGGCGGAGAGATCGGCGGCCTGCGCGGGTGTCGGTGCGTAGATGTGGAAGAGGTTGGGATGCTGGATCGTGGTTTCGCCGTGCGGGCGGCCATTGTTGTCGAAGTCGGCTATGACCTGCGAAGTTGCAGCCTCAGGCATCATCTTGATGCGAACAATCTGGACAGGCGGATCGACGATCAGTTTTGAATTGGGAGAGGGAACAGTATTGATACTTGCGATTTCTTTAATGTTGATACTGTTTGTGCGGACCTGGGTCAGTGTGCCAAGGAAAACATGCTCTTTCCATGTGAGCAAGCAGCTGGTTAGGCCGACCTCAACATCGCTGATTGAGACGTTGTATGGAAGCTTTGTGCCGTCTTTATTGGTGAGCTGATGGTCTGAGTTGAGGCTTTGCATCGTGATTTGCAGCTCGTGATCGGGAGCGGGTGAGCTCTTCGGCTGCTGGGCCAGGCATGCGGTTGTACATCCGAGGCAAAGCACGAAAAGAAATAAGCGTCTCACAATTGCCCTTCTTTCACATCACATGCTGCGGGGATCTTATGCTTCTTTTGACGCCTCCACTTTATGCATAGTTAGCGCATTATCGAACTAAATTAACTTCGATGGCCAACGCTATTTCAGGTTCGTCTCAAACTGCTGCAGGATGCGGGTGAAGAGGTGAACGCGGGCGTCGTAGCCGGCGATGGAGTGGGTTTTGCGCGGGTAGAGCTGCAGGTCGAAGGGGATGTGCGCGTTGATGAAGGCGTCCTGCTGCTGGATGGAGTTCGCGAGGTGCACGTTGTCGTCGCCGGTGCCGTGGACGAGGAGTAGCTTGCCATGGAGTTGGGCGGCGGCTTTGGTGGTGGCGTCGGCATCGTAGACGGCGGCGTTGGCGGCGGGCAGGCCGAGGTAGCGTTCGGTGTAGATGCTGTCGTAGTTGCGGAAATCCGTAACCGGGGCGACGGCGACGCCGGCTTTGAAGCGGTCACTATGCTCCATGGCGTAGAGGGTGAAGGAACCGCCCCAGCTCCAGCCCCAGAAGCCGAGGCGTTTGGCGTCAAGCTGGGGGAACTGGGCGAGCACCTGGTCGAGCGCGGAGAGTTGATCTTCAAGCTGGACTGCGCCGAAGTTGTTGTAGGCGAACTGTTCGAAGTCGCGGCCACGACCGCCCATGCCGCGATTGTCTACGCGCAGTACGGCGAAGCCATGCTGCGCGAGAAGCTGGTCAAAGAGCTGATTGCCGCCGCCCCAGCGGTTGCGTACATCCTGCTCGTGGGTGCCGCCGTAGGGGTTCAGGATGAGCGGAACCGTGGCGGGTGAAGTGACGCCTGCGGGGAGCAGCAACGAGCCGTAGAGGACGGTGCCGTCTTTGGCTTTGAGCTGCAGCGTCTGCGGCAGGATGGGCGTGTAGCCGAGGCCGGCGAGCGTGTGCGGCGTATAGATGGGGGTGCAGGCCTGAGCCAGATCGCAGAGCGAAATTGTGGTGGGCTGCAGGGTGGCGCCGCTCATGTCGACGAAGTGCTTGAAGTCTGGCGCGAACTCGGCGAAGTGGGTGCCGGGTTGCGGGCTGCTGAGGCGCTGCTTGTGCGTGCCGTCAAGCTGAATGGACCAGACGGCGTTCTCCAGGGGATTGCCTTCGCTGGAGAGATAGAAGACGGTCTGCGCCTTGGGGTCGAAGCCGAGGAACTGCTCTACTTCGAAGTCGCCCTGGGTGAGCTGGCGCGTGAGCGCGGCGGTCGCGGTGGGTGGGTGGGCTGCGTCGACCGCGTAGAGGTAGAGGTGAGTGTGGCCATCGCGCCAGCTCTTGATGAGGAAGCGGGAGGCGTCGAGGAAGGTGATGTCGTAGTTGGTGTCGAGATACTTTGCGTCGGTATCGGTGAAGATGAGGTGCGATTTGCCGGTCTTCGCGTCGGCCAGATAGAGGTTGAGGTGCTTCTGGTCGCGGGTGAGGACTTCGACGTAGACGGTGCGGGCGTCGACCCAGCCGAAGCGGGGAATGTAGTCATTGCCGGGGCTGAAGGGAACGTCGACCCAGATGGTCTTGCCGCCTTTGGCGGCGACGATGCCGACCCGCACGGCGGGGTTGGGGTCGCCGGGCTGGGGGTAGCGCTGCATGTCGACCGTGGCGTGGATGGGGTTCAGGTCAGGCAGGGGGTACTGCGGCACCTTGGATTCGTCGGCCTGCAGGTAGATGAGGTGTTGGGAGTCGGGGGCCCAGAAGTAGTTGCTGCGGACCTCAAGCTCTTCGAGATAGACCCAGTCGACTTCGCCGTTGAGGAGCGTGTCGCCGGTGGTGCGGGAGAGATTAAGTTCGTGATGCGAGTTTGGGCTGGCCGGAGCGACGAAGAGATTGTGGTCGCGCAGGTAGGAGATGGATTTGGCGTCGGGCGAGAACTTGGGGTCGTCGCCGGAGCCGTTGCCGGTGTCTACGATGCGAGCGGCGGTGCCGGCGGCCACGTCGTAGAGCGCAACGACGCCGCCTGAGTCGAGGATGAGGTGTTTAGAGTCCGTGGCCCAGGTGTAGCTGGGCATGCCGTAGCGGGCGCGGTGATCCTTGTCCTTCTCGGAGATGGGCGCGGAGGTGAGCTTGTCTTTGGTGGCGAGAACGGAGAGCTTGCCGGTGGCGGTTTCCAGCGCGAGCAGATCGCCGGTTTTGCCGACTTTGTCGTCAGTGGCCAGGAAGGTGAGGAGGCGGCCGTCAGGCGACCATTCAAAGCCGCGCGGAGCCGCGCCGGTGGGGCCGCCATTGCGGAAGATGTCTTCGACGGTCCATTGTTTCTGGGCGCAGGCGGCGGTGGCGACGAGGAGGAGGGCGCCGAGGGCGCGCACAGGAAGGACAGTCTTCATGAAGGAATTGTAGCGTGGGAAGGCTGAGGGAGGAATTTCTGCACGCCGACATCATGCGAGGCGGAGGGGCATTGCACCCGGGTCTGTGCGGAGGAAGCTCTCTGGCGGTATGGGTGATGTGGGGAGCGTCGGGGTCCTTCGCCCGCGGCTCAGGATGACACTGTTGAAAGGTGTGGTGGTGGGAAGATGGGCAGGAGCGTCGCCGCTGCGCGACGATGTCCCACTCATCCCGCATGAGGCCGCGTGATGAATGGGGCACCCGCTTCGCGTGCCTGTCCGTAAACGGTTGTAGGTGATGAGGGCATCGCGCCCGGGTCACAGAAGCGAGACCCGGGGCACCCAGATTACGGTTATTTGGAGAGGGGGGTGGGTTTGGCTTCGATGATGTCGCCGCGGACGGGTGGGGTGGGGGAGGGTTTGCCGTTAACCAGGAGGTGCTGGAACTGGATGGGGAGGCCCTTGCCCTTGAGCCAGACGGAGGTGGTCTGGAGGTGGTAGTCGAGAAAGGGGATGGGGGCGTCGCCGGTGAGGCCGACCTGGGCGAGGAGGTCGCCGGCTTTCACCGTGTCGCCGACCTTGACCTTGATGCTGCCGGCCTTGAGGTGGGCGAGCATGGAGAACTCACCGTTGCCGTGGTCGATCACGATGGAGTTGCCGGACCTGGGGTCGGATTCGGTGATCTTGCCGGGGGCGTTGTCAGCGTACTGGTCAACGGCGGAGACGATCTTGCCAGCGCCGGGTGCGCGGACGGGCTGGCCGAAGCTGTAGAAGTCCTCTGGCTTGCTGCCGTCGCCGGAGTAGAGAGCGCCGTCTTTGACCAGGCAGAGGTCGTAGGCGAAGCGCTCATCGATCGAGGCGGCGTGGTAGTTCTCGCCGACGGAGTCGCCGCCCTGGTAGACGGTCCACGCGCCGGTAAGGGGCAGGGTGAGGACGGTCTTGTCTTTGTAGTCTGCGAATTTGGTGGGCGCGACGTTGGGCTCCAGGTGGATGCCGAAGCCGACGATGACCTTGCCGTCGCTATTGAAGCTCCACTGGAAGAGGAAGCTCTGCTCGGACTTCTCGAACTCGACGATGCGGGTGTAGGCGTAGACATTGCCGGGAGTGAGCAGCACGCTCTCATGCAGGACGCGCTCTTCTTTGCCGAACATGGCGGTGATCTTGTGCTGGATGTCCTGCAGGCCAGCGGGATCTTTGATGTTCTTCTTCATCTCGGGAGAGAGTGCATCCCAGATGGGCGCGGTGTTTGCGGCGTAGAACTGGGCGGTGTCTGCCGCGCCGAGAGCCTTTGCGTCTTTGAGCGTGAAGGCGGGAGCCTGTGCGAGCGCAGGAAGAGCGGCGGCGGCCAGAAGCAGGGCGAGAAGGGATTTCATGATGGCCCAAGTGTACTACTCGGGTTTGGAGGGATGCTGCGGGTACCCTCCACCGTGTTTTCTCGTGGACGGTTTGTGGATGGTTCATGGATGACGCACGGTGGTTGCATGGATAGTTCATGGATGACCCGCCTACCGGCCCGATGACACAAGACAGCAGTATGCGGTTACGATGACCTCGCGCCGTTCCGAACAGAAGGCGGTCGCCGCTGCCGCGACGATATCCCACTCATCCCGCGATGAAACTGCGTGATGAATGGGGCACCCGATCTGGTGGCGAGTTAGAATAGGTCGCCAAGAGGGGATGCATGGGCCACCCGCCACCAGAATACAGATAGGAACGTTAGTACGGGGATAGGAGGATGTCTTGGGCCTTGCCTCAGCGTTGAAGTGGGTCTAGACCTCAAGCAGCTTCTATCTCAATGATGCCGATCTGCAGCTCAAAAATATGATAAACAAACGAGGCAATTTTAATGCCGCAATCTGGATTAATACATCGGTTGTCACACAACGCTAAGCTCAATAGGGTCTTAGTATTTATATGGTGGATTAATGTTGCTTTTACTGTATTTATGCTTCTGTCAGGGCCGTTCGTGAACTCAACTACGGTAGTAGGGAGGACGCTCTTTGTCTCACTTCTCGTTGGATTTGTTCCGGTAGGCATAACCGCACTGCTGTTGTGGCTATTCATGTTTGCATATTTGCTCACTAATGATCAGTCCGCCCTTTCTGCTAAAATTGTATGGACGTGTCTGCTGGTTATCGGGATTAACGTGGCAGCATATCTCTATTTCTGGATAGTGTACCGGCGAGATGTTGTTCGCCAACCGGGCATACAGGCCTAGGCCCAACAGCAGAACTCGACACAGAAGCGCGAAGCGGCTGACGAAGCTAAAGCGATGCAAAACATGAAGAAGTACGGGCCAGCTAATAAAGGGCTGAGCATACGTCCAGTTCCGGGTAGCTGTGGCGGCGGCAATCATAATTGCCTGTGTCTCGCCAAATTACCATCGGGCCATAATTTGCAAGGTTAAGAAGGTTAATACCTATGCGATTATGTAGTTGGGGAGCTTTACGGCTTAGAAGCGTGTACGCAAAACATGGTTTTGAAGGTGCGAATCTACTCCGCCGACGCACCTCCGCTCGTATGAAATAGAAGATTTCAGTTCAGCCACGCAAAAAGATTCAGGCAGCCAGATCGTAGCGATGGTGCAGGCCGCCGAGCCTCGGCATAGATACAACCCGGCAAGCCGCATCTGTATCCTTTGCCACCACACGACCCGCTGGCGTTTCCTTCTTCAGTCCGAGATGCGTTCGGTCCTCGTGGTAATAGCGAACGTACTCAGCCATCAGCCGCCGCAGATGCGCTTCGTTGAGCACAATCACATGGTCCAGCAAGTCTCTTCGGCAGTTTCCAACCCAGCGTTCGGCTACTCCATTCTGCCAAGGGCTACGGAATGACGTTCGCTTGGGCATGATGCCGAGGTTCTTTATCGTATCCACGACTTCGTCATTGAAGTTGGCGCCACGATCAAAGATTAGATACTTCGAGGCAGAGTCATAAGGAAACGCATTCCGCAACTGCTGCGAGACCCAGGCACTGCTCGGATGCTTTGTGACACCAAAGTGCAGAATGCGTCTCCGGTCATGCGAGATGACGAAGAAGCAGTGCAGCAGGCCGAAGGTCAGCGTCGGTACGGTGAGGAAGTCCATTGCGGCGATGGCGTTTGTGCTGCGGAAACTTTTTGGCGGTATGGGTGATGTGGGGAGTGTCGGGATTCTTCTCCTGCGGCTCAGAATGACACTGTTGAGAATGGCGGGGAGGTGGGCGGGAGCGGTTGCCGCTTCCACCCCAGCGAACAAAGTGCATTCGCCGGGGACCCCGGTTTGCGCGACGATGTCCCACTCATCGCAAAGTGCGCATGAATAGGGCACCCTCTTCGCGTGCCTGCTCCAGTTTTTTGGCGACGGATGCGGGTGTGCTGCGTGAAAACCCGGGTCTCAAAGGCGAGACCCGGGGCACCCGCTTCTGTGAATACTCCACGATGAGCCGTGGTGCGATTGGTATGTTGAGATTCTTCGCTTCGCTCAGAATGACAAATCAGAAAGGTTCGTGGCTGCTCGCTAATGCATGGGGGCGTCTTCTTTTGGTTTCTTGATCTTGCCGATCAGCATGACCAGAGGAAGCATCATGAAGCAGCCGGTGGCGAGCACTGAGATGACATCGAGATACGAGAGCATCACGGCCTGACGGTACATCTGCTGGTAGATGAAGGCCTGCGCCATGAAGCTTGCTGCCGTCATGTTGGGCGCCATGGCGTGGGCGACGAAGACCTGGCTGAGGGCGTGGATCTGCGACTGGAAGATGGGCGATGAGGGGACGAGGTTGCGCACCATGTTGTTCTGGTGCGCCTGGACCCGACGAGCCATCATGGTGGTGAGGAATGCGGTGCCGCAGCTGCCGCCGATGTTGCGGGCGAGGTTGGTGAGGCCGGAGACATCGTTGTTCTGCGTCTGTGGAATGCCAGTGTAGGAGACGAAGTTGATGGGCAGGAAGAGGAAGGCGAGGCCCGCGGCCTGAAAGACGCGCAGCATGGCGACGTAGCCGTAGCTCACCTGCAGATTGAGCGTATGCATGCCCACCAGCGCGAAGCCGAGGATGAGGAAGCCCGTGCCCATCATGTATCGAAGGTCGACGCGGCTGACGAGGAAGCCGGCGATGGGCATCATCAGCATGGTGGCAAAGCCGCCGGGTGAGATGACGAAGCCGGCGAGTTCGGCGGTGTATCCGAGCAGGGTCTGTACGAATTGCGGGAGCAGCACGGTGGTGGCGTAGAGGGTGAAGCCGAGCACAAACATCAGGGTGAAGGCGATGGCAAAGGTCTTTTTGCGGAAGAGGGTGAGGTTCAGGATGGGGCGATGGCCGTTGCGGATCTGACGCATCTCCCAGAAGATGAGCGTGACCAGGGCCGCAACGCAGGCGATGACGAAGTAGAGGATGAGGTGCGAGCCAAACCAGTCATCTTCCTGCCCTTTGTCGAGGATGAACTCCAGCGAGCCAAAGCCGATGGCGAGCAGGGCAAAGCCGAAGTAATCGAGATTAAGGCCGCGCTTGTGGGAGATGGCGACTTCTTTTTTGACCCAGGGTGGATCTTCGACCAGGCGATTGGTGAGGAAGAGCGAGAGGATGGCAATGGGGATGTTGATGAAGAAGATCCAGCGCCAGTCGTAGTTGTCTGTAATCCAGCCGCCGAGCGTGGGGCCGATGGCGGGGGCGACGACGACGGCGATGCCATAGAGGGCGAAGGCCTGACCGCGCTCCTTGGGCGAAAAGGTGTCTGCCAGGATGGACTGTTCGGATGGGGCGAGGCCGCCGCCGCCGATGCCCTGCAGGACGCGAAAGAAGATGAGCAGGGGAAGCGACGGCGCCAGTCCGCAGAGCATGGAACTGATGCCGAAGAGGACCACGCAGATCATGTAGAACTTTTTGCGGCCGATGAAGGTGGTGAGGTAGGCGCTGGCGGGCAGAATGACTGCGTTGGCGACGAGGTAGGAGGTAAGGACCCAGGTGGCTTCGTCCTGCGATGCGCCGAGGCCGCCGGCGATGTGGGGAAGAGCCACGTTGGCGATCGCGGTATCGAGCACCTCCATGAAGGTGGCGAGAGTGACGGTAATTGCGATGGCCCACTTGTTGGCGCGCGGCTTCCAGAGCGGTGTGGGCGCGCTCATGGATAGGCCGGACGGCTCATCGAGGGTGACGGAGGAGCTCATGCGTATGCCTATAGAGTCTCATAGCAAAGGCGGGAAAAAGGTAAATTGGGCGTGGGAGTGCTAGACTGCG
>JARLFX010000014.1 GCA_031296355.1 Acidobacteriaceae bacterium | reverse complement strand
GGGCAGCCCGCTTCCGCAGGCTCGCCAGAGATTACGAACGCCTCTCCGAGACTCTCGCCGGCTACCACTACTTCGCCTTCGCTTGGCTCATGCTTGCCAACTTGGCCCGCTTACTCTGTCCAAGTTCATAACAGCCTCTAGAGGGCAGATTGTCATTTATCAAGGATCGTCCCTATGGACTTCAACGCTCAATGGTTCCCAAGCATATACGGTATTAACTGGCGAACCGGACAGGGGAAAATCATCCTTTAGAACAGCAGATATGACGTCTAGTTGGCTTAAAGTTGCAATTTGCACACGCACTATGGAGCCGGCGCTTTTGCAAATCGCCAAAGATGCTCAGGTAAGCAGCCCTGTACCAGATTTACAGACACTAAAAGCCGATGTCCAAATCAAGAAAGCCATGGATGACTATCATGACGGAGAGTGTGAGCACGCTATCATTCAAGCGCAAGCGGCACTCGCGATTCTCCCCAACTGGGCTCCTGCTTACTACGTCATAGGCATATCCTACGGCCAGACTGGCAAGTGGGGTTTGGCTATCTCGAACCTCGAAACAGCCCTTAAAATCGATAAGGGATATAGCGATGCGAAATACGGTTTGAAATGGGCCAAGCAGGGCCAAAAGGCAGCAAAGAAGGGCGGCAAGCCCAAGTTGCTAAGCCCTGGCTGGAACTAGCGACAACTACACGCCAGCCTTCAGCGCTTCCAGCACCACCACCCCAGCCTGCGATACATTCCCCGCGCCCAGCGTGATGATCACGTCGCCATCCTGCGCCCGCGCGGCCAGCCGCTTCGCCGCCTCGGCAAAGTTCGCCGCATACTCCATCACCGCCGGAGCATGCTTGCCCGCGGCAATCGCCTTCACCAGCGCCTGCGCCGTCACGCCCTCAATCGGCTTCTCACTCGCAGCGTAGATGTCCAGCACTTCCAAACTCGATGCATCACCGAAAGCATCCACAAACTCCGCCAGCATGTCGCGCGTCCGCGTATACCGGTGCGGCTGAAACAGCACATGCACCTTGCCGAATCCGCACTCGCGCGCCGCCTGCAGCGTCGCCTTCACTTCTGTCGGATGATGTCCGTAATCATCCACCACCGCCACACCGCGCACGCGGCCCTTCTGCTGGAATCTCCGGTCCACCCCGCGGAAGCTGCTCAACCCATCCACAATCTTTTCCGGCGCAATCTGCAGTTGCAGTCCAATCGCCGCTGCCGCCGCTGCGTTCAGCACGTTGTGCCGCCCCGGCACATGCAGGTCAAACGGCCCCAGCGCATCCTCGCCCACATGCAGCACAAAGCGCGCATGGCACTCGTTGCTCTTCGCCAGCATCTCCACACGACAGTCTGCCTCGGCATTAAAACCGTACGTCACCACCTTGCGCCGCACACGCGGCAGAATGCTCCGTAGCAGCTCATTGTCCGTACACGCTACCACCGCACCGTAAAACGGCACCTTGTTCATGAACTCGACAAACGCGTCCTGCACATCGTCCATGTCGCGATAGGTGTCCATGTGCTCGCGGTCCAGGTTCGTCACCACCGCCAGGATCGGCATCAGCTTCAGAAAGCTGCGGTCGCTCTCGTCTGCCTCCGCCACCAGATAGCGCGAACGTCCAAACCGCGCATTCGATCCCAGCGCTTCCACGCGCCCGCCGACAACCACCGTTGGATCCAGTTCGCCCGCAGCCAGCACCGCGGCAATCATCGATGTTGTGGTCGTCTTGCCATGCATGCCTGCCACGGCAATGCCATACTTCAGCCGCATCAACTCCGCCAGCATCTCACCGCGCATGATGACGGGAATCTTGTGCGCTCGCGCCTCCAGCACCTCCGGGTTCTGCGCAGACACAGCCGAGCTCGTCACCACCACATCTGCTCCGGTTGCGTTCTCCGCGCGGTGGCCTTCATGCACCGTCGCCCCCAGAATCTCCAGCCGGTCGGTCACGGCGGTACGCTTCAAATCAGAGCCGGAAACCGTGTAACCCAGGGTCAACAGAATCTCGGCGATGCCGCTCATACCAATGCCGCCGATACCTATAAAGTGAATGCGCTGAGGAGTTGCGAACATAGTGTGCTGGTAGATACCTCTTTTCTCCACTGTATCAGTCCGGCTCCCAATGCCCGAAACAAGCGTAAGATGCTTTTAATCTGACGGATAAACAACGGCGCGCACCGCAACTGAATCTTACAAAGTGCGTCTCTACATGTGCCTGTTGCTAGGTCGTCCAGACGGGTAATCCCCTCGGGTTCTCGTACGCCGGAGATGTAAAGCTCCACCGGAGAGACCGAAGAACCCAGGGTGAAGGTACATATGCATCGCTTTATGCGTTACGTTTTGCTTCTCGTGGCTCTCATCGCCGTTCCCGCTACCAGCTTTGCCGGGGTCCTCATCTCGGTCAACATTGCACCCCCCATGCTCCCGGTCTATGAGCAGCCTTATTGCCCCGGTGACGGCTATATCTGGACGCCCGGTTACTGGGCCTACTCTCCCGACGGTGGCTACTTCTGGGTTCCCGGAACCTGGGTGCTCGCTCCCTACACCGGCGCCCTCTGGACGCCCGGCTACTGGGGTTGGGGTGATGGCGCTTATATGTGGCACGGCGGATACTGGGGCCTGCACATCGGCTTCTACGGCGGCGTCAACTACGGCTACGGCTACTTCGGCCGCGGCTATGAGGGCGGCTACTGGAACCATGGAGCCTTCACCTACAACCGCTCCATCAATCACATTGACGTCAACCGCGTCCACAATGTCTATGAGCACAATGTGAACATTGAGAACCATAGCCGCGTTGCCTTCAACGGCGGCCAGGGTGGCATCCGCGCGGACCGCTCACCGCAGGAGCGTATCGCAGAACACGAGCAGCACATCAACGCTGTACCTTTGCAGCAGCAGCATGAACGCGCCGCTGCTTCCAACCGCGCACAGTTTGCCACCGTCAACCACGGCCAACCCGCGGTTGTCACCACCGACCGCGCCGGACGCCAGGGCTTCCAGCAGTCACTTGCACATCCTGCTAACCCGCAGGCTATCAAGGATGCACGCACTGCGCCTGCAAACCGCGGCCTCCAGAACAACAGCCGCCCCGCGGTAAACCAGCCGCAGGTCAACAATCGCCCCGCGCAGAACACTGAAGCGCGCCCGCAAATGCAGGGCCATCAGCAAATGGATCGCCAGCAGCCGCAGCAGCAGGCTCGCCCGCAGCAGCAACAGCCACAGGCGCGTCCGCAGCAACAGGCTCGCCCGCAGCAACAGCAGCAGGCGCGTCCCCAGGCTCAACCGCAACAGCAATCCCATCCGCAGCCCCAGGGCGGCGGCGAAGACCGTCATCGCTAACACATACCCTCTTCAGCACAACGGGACGGCCGCAACCTCGGCCGTCCCGTTTTTTTTGCCGCCAACCACGCATGCGCTCACGCGCATCGTGCTCCATACGTTGAGCTTACAAACCCGCAACTTTGTGGCAGAATTTGAGTCTATATAAACCGAGTAACCGGACCCATTCCAGCGGGCCGATAGCTCAAGCTGAGACTTCTCGCAAGCCGCCGCATCCAGGCAACACCGGCTACCCGAAGCAGTCGTCAGCAAGGGAACCACAATGAAACTATTCCGCTCGCTTCGCAATGTATTTCTTGCTGCTGCGCTTCTCGCTGTACCGGCGCTTGCTCATGCCGGCGTCTTCGTTTCAGTTGCTGTCGCACCTCCTGCAATTCCGGTTTACGAACAACCTCTCTGCCCCGGTGACGGCTATATCTGGACTCCCGGCTACTGGGCCTACGGTGACGACGGCTACTACTGGGTCGATGGTGCCTGGGTACTCGCTCCCTATGAAGGCGCTCTCTGGACCCCCGGTTACTGGGGCTGGGGCGGTGGCTTCTATGCCTGGCATTCCGGCTACTGGGGCCGCAGCATCGGCTACTACGGTGGCGTGAACTATGGCTTCGGCTACTTTGGCGACGGCTTCTATGGCGGTTACTGGAATCACGGCCGCTTCTTCTACAACAGCGCATACAACCGCTTCAGAGAAGACCGTATCCACAACGTCTACAACCAGCGCGTGAACACCGCCAACTTCTCACGCCAGGGCTTTGAGAATCGCAGCGGCTATAACAACCGCGGCTACAGCGGCAGCCATGCAATCCCGTCGCAGGGCTTCAGCCGCAGTGCCAATGTGCAGGGCGGCCACAGCTTCGCGCAACCGCAGAGCGGCTTCAATCGCAGTGCCTATGCCGGCGGCGAAATCCGCTCCTTCAGCAACGGCGGCAACCCGCAAAGCTATGCGCGGCCTTCCGGCGGTGGCAGCTTCAGCCGCGATAGCAGCGGCGGCTTCCACGGCGGCGGCAGCCCCAGCGGCGGATTCAGCCATGGTGGCGGCGTCAGCGGTGGTGGTGGTGGTTTCCACGGCGGCGGCGGACATCGCTAATCGCAACCAGCAAGCAGAAGAGGCTCCCAACCGGGAGCCTCTTTTCATGATTGTCATTCTGAGCGGAGCGAAGAATCTGCTTCTGCTCTTGTTTTCGTCTTGATCTAATCCCTAATCCCTCTTCCCTGCCTTCTTCACCATCTCTGCAATTCTCTGCAGAGCTCCCGGCTTAGCCATCGCCTTGGCCTTCGCGCTCATCTCCGCCAGCCGCGCCGGATCGCCCAGCAACCTCACCAGCTCACACTGCAAATCATCCGCCGTCAAACCGGCCTCAATGCGCATCACCGCCGCACCCGCTCTCGCCAGCACCTCGGCATTCTTGCGCTGGTGATCATCAGCCGCCTGCGGAAACGGCACCAGCAGCGCCGGTTTGCCTGCCGCCGCCAGCTCCGCCACCGTGCTCCCGCTGCGGCACAGAATCAGGTCCGCCGCCGCATACTGCGCCGGCATGTCGTCGATGAACGCGCACACATACCAGCGCGCAGCATCTGCTCCGCTGATCTCATACGCTGCCTGCGTCGCCTCCAGATGCCGCGCCCCGGCCTGGTGCACAATCGTCAGTCCCGGTACCATCGCCAGCAATCCCGGCGCAATCTTAGGCATCATCTCGTTGAAGACGCGCGCGCCCTGGCTGCCTGCGAACACCAGCAGCCTCGGTGGCGCATGCTCTGGCCGTGGTGGCAGATGGAAAATCTCTTCGCGCACCGGCACGCCCGTCACCTCGGCATGGCGGAAGAACTGCGCCGTCTCCGGAAAATTAACCGCGGCTGCGCTCACAAATCGGCCCACCAGCCGATTCGCCAGTCCCGGCGCGGCATTCGGCTCATACGCCAGCGTCGGCACGCGCAGCAGAATGGCCGCCATCATCGCCGGACCAGAGGCGTATCCGCCCACGCCCACCACCACATCCGGCTTGAAACTGCGCAGCAATCCGATGCAGTGCAGCACGCCGCGCGGCAGCGCCGTCAGTGTCCGCAACCGCGTCCGCAGGCTCACATTTTTCAGTTGTCCCACGTGGATCAGTTCCAGCCGGAAGCCCGCCTCCGGCACCAGCCGCGTCTCAATGCCGCGCTCCGTACCCACGTAGCAAAGCTCCGCGCCATAGCGCGCCACCAGCTCCCGCCCAATGGCCAGCGCCGGAATCACGTGCCCACCGGTGCCTCCGCCTGCGATCAATACTCTGAGTTTTGCAGCAGGTTCACTCATACTCAATCAATCTCACGCGTAATATTCAGCAGCACGCCCATACTCGCCAGCGTGATAAACACCGATGTACCGCCCGATGAGATGAACGGCAGCGGAATGCCCTTTGTCGGCAGCAGAGCCAGCACCACGCTGATATTGAAGAACGCCTGGATCATAATCGCGCAAGTAATACCGAACGCAAGAAACCGCGCAAATGGATCGGTGGAAAGAATCGCCGCCCGCAGCCCGCGATAACCCAGCGCCACAAACAGCGCAACCACGATCAGCGCGCCGATCAGCCCCAACTCCTCACACACATTCGCAAAGATGAAATCGGTGTGCGCCTCCGGCAGATAGAAGAGCTTCTGCCGCCCCTCCATCAGTCCCAGTCCATGCAGACCGCCTGTGCCCACCGCGATCAGCGACTGCAGCGTGTGGAAGCCTGCGCCCCTAGGATCGGCCTCTGGATTCACAAACGCCATCATGCGCGCCCGCCGCCACGCCACGCGAAAGAGCAGCACATACAGCACCGGCACGGATGCCACCGCGGCGATGCCGAAATATCGTAGCTGCGCGCCCGCCAGGTACAGCATCAATCCCGCCGTCGCCACGCACACCACCGCTGTCCCCAGATCCGGCTCCGCCAGGATCAGCGCCACAAAGAACAGCGCCGGCAGAGCCGCAGGCACAATCGTCTTCCGCAGATCTTCCATCTGGTGAATGCGCGATTGCAGAAACCATGCCAGGAACAGCACCAGCACCGGCTTCGCGATCTCTGACGGCTGAAACGTAAAGAAGCCGCCAAAGCGAAACCAGCGATGCGTATTGTGCGAATCATGCATGGCAAAGACGCCCACCAGCAGCACCGTCGTAATCGCCATCGACGTGAACACGACCTTCGGCTGGTTGTACCAACGGTACGGCACCTGCATCAGCAGCACCATCGCCACCATACCCAGCGCCGCCCACGCCATCTGCCGCAGCACAAAACTATAGGGCGAGTTGTAGCGCACCTTCGCCATCACCGCAGACGCAGAAAAGACCGTCACCAGTCCAAAGAGGACGAGCATCAGCACAATTCCGAAAAGCCATTTATCGACGCCGACCCGCTTCGCCATTCTGCCCCTAATCCTTCTGCTGCAACTGCTTCACCAGCTCCACAAATACCCGTCCCCGGTGCCCATAACTATCAAACTGATCAAAGCTCGCACACGCCGGCGCCAGCAACCCAATCTCTCCCGACAGCGCATCCCTGGCGATCATCTTCACCGCATGCGCCAGCGTTTCCGCCTGCACTATCTTCACCACACCGGTAAGCTGTCCGGTGATCTTTTCCGCCGCTGAACCAATCGTGTAAACAATCTTCACCCGTTCGCGCAGCAGCGGTGCCAGCAGCGTGTAATCCGAATTCTTGTCCTTGCCGCCCAGTATCAGGTGAATCCCGCCCGCAAACGATGCAATCGCCTTCATCGTCGCGTCCACATTCGTCGCCTTGGAGTCGTTGTAATACTCCACGCCATGCACCGCCGCCACAAACTGCAGCCTGTGCTCCACCGCCTGAAAACTCTTCACGCTCTCGCGAATGCTCTCCGCGCTCACCCCCGCCAGCCGCGCCGCGCATACCGCCGCCAACACATTCTCCACGTTGTGCGCGCCCTTCAGCGGAATCTCCTCCACCGCCAGCACCGGCTCCATCGCCGCGCCCTCCTGCGGCACAAACACAACCACGCCCTTGTGCACAAACGTTCCCCGCTTCACCTGCGGCCGCGCTCCGCTGAACCAGAACACCTGCGCCGTCGCGCGCCCCGCACACATCTGCGTCGTCTTGTCGTCCGCGTTCAGCACCAGGAAGTCGTCCGCGCCCTGCCGCGCAAAGATCTTCTCCTTCTCGCGCACATACTGCTCAAAACTTCCATGCCGGTCCAGGTGGTCCGGCGTGATATTTAGAATCACCGCGATCTTCGGATGAAACTCCACCGTGGTCTCCAGCTGAAAGCTCGAAACCTCCAGCACATTCCACGTCGCCGCCGTGCTCCCCGCCACCAGATCCATCACCGGCGTGCCAATGTTGCCGCCCACCTGCGTGTGCAGTCCGGCATCTTCCAGAATCTTCCCCACCAGCGTCGTTGTGGTCGTCTTGCCATTCGCCCCCGTGATCGCCAGCATCTGCCCTTGCAGATAGCGCGACGCCAGCTCCATCTCGCCGATCACCGGAATCCCCAGCCCCCGCGCGCGTTCCAGCTCCGCCGTCTGTACCGGCACCCCCGGCGAGATTACGATCAGCTCCTGCTCTTCCAGCCCATCCCACTGCGCCGCGCCGGTCTGCACATTGATGCCAGGCAGATCAAGCGTCTGTTCCTTCGCATCGCAAGCCGTTACGACCGCACCCTGCTCCGCCAGAAACCGCGACGCAGCAATGCCAGACTTCCCCAACCCAACCACCAGCGTTTTTTTGTTTTGCAATGTCATCCCGTCTACCGCAGCTTCAGCGTCGTCAGCGCAAACAGCGCAAACACCAGCGCCAGAATCCAGAAGCGCACGATCACCTTTGACTCAGACCATCCCGCCAGCTCAAAGTGATGGTGCAGCGGAGCCATCTTGAAGATGCGTTTCCCGTTGCGCAGTTTGTAGCTGCCCACCTGCAGAATCACGCTCCCGGCTTCCAGCACAAACACGCCGCCGATGAACGGCAGCAGCAGTTCCTGCTTGATGATCACCGCGACGGTCCCAATCGCCCCGCCCAGCGCCAGCGATCCCACGTCGCCCATAAAGATCTCCGCCGGATGCGCGTTGTACCAGAGGAAGCCGATGCTCGCCCCTACCATTGCCCCGCAGAAGATCGTCAGCTCGCCCGCCATCGGCATGCGCTGCAATTCCAGGTAATCCGAAAACACCACATGGCCGCTCACATACGTCAGCATGGCTAGCGCCGCTGCTGCAATAATCGTGCAGCCAATCGCCAGCCCATCCAGCCCGTCCGTCAGGTTCACCGCGTTCGAAGAGAAGCTGATGACCAGCACCACGAAGATGATGAACGGCAGAAACGCCAGCGGCGTCAGCCACGCATGATGCGTGTGCAGCAACCACCCGATCACCAGGTCCGGACGGAAGCGCTTGGCAAACGGCACCACCAGCCGCGTGGAGTAGCTTCCGCTGCGCTGCATCCAGATCAGCACCACCGCGATCACCGCGCTCGCCAGCATCTGCAGCCCCAGCTTCGCGCGCGCCGTCAGCCCCTGGTTCCTGCGGTGCACCACTTTGATGTAGTCATCCATAAAACCGATGCCGCCAAAGGCCACCGTCGCAAACATCACGATCCACACCAGCGGGTTCGTCAGATCAGACCACAGCAGCGTCGGCACCAGGATCGAAATGCAGATCAGCACGCCGCCCATCGTCGGTGTCCCTGTCTTTTTCTGGTGGCTCTTAGGGCCCTCTTCGCGGATGTACTGCCCGATCTGAAAATCGCGCAGCTTCTCAATCACCCACGGCCCAATCAGCAACCCAATGGCCAGTGCGGTCAGGCTGGCAAACGCCGTCCGGAACGTCAGGTAGCGGAAGATGCGAAACATCCGGAAGTACGGAAATAGTTTTTGATAGAGCAGCCAGTAGAGCAATGTTTTCCGCCTTCTCGTGTATACGCACTCGCGCGCTGGTTCAATTTTAACTCCCCACTACAGGCCCGGTCTTGTGAATATCACCCGCCACCAATCTGGGTGCCCCAGGTCTCGCTTCTGAGACCTGGGTTTTTGCGTCACCCAAAAGCTGGGTGCCCCATACATCGCGTTGTTTGCGATGTGTGGAATAGCGTCGCAGTTTCATCGCGACGGCCGCGCAGAGCCTGCCCTGAGCGAAGCCGAACGGGCGCGCAAATCTCTCCCAGCCACCAACCTCAATCCTCCAGCGCCTTCAGCGCCTCTTCCAGCCGCACACCCCGCGATGCCTTCAGCAGCACCGCATCACCCGCCTGCAGATGCTCGCGCAGCCACGCGCCCGCCTCCGCCGGCGTCTCCATGTAGATCGCCTCCGCGCCCTGCGCCCGCGCCGCCTCCACCAGATACTTTGCCATCCCGCGCACGCCCAGCACCGTCTTCACACCTGCCCGCACCATCCGTTCGCCGCATGCAGCGTGCAGCGTCGCGGCCTCCGGCCCCAGTTCCAGCATCTCGCCCGCCACCACAATATGCCGCTCCGCCTTCATCGCCAGCAGCGCATCCACCATCGCATCCAGCGCCCGCGGATTGGAGTTGTAGCAGTCGTTCACCAACTGCGCGCCGTGCCACTCCACCACCTGCCCGCGCTTCTCCGTTGGCTGCAGTTGCTCCGCCGCGCGCACACAGGTCGTCAGCGTCATGCCGCTCTTCAATCCCACCGCAATCCCCGCCAGCGCATTCCAAACGTTGTGCCGCCCCATCAGCTTCAGATGCACCGTCTCGCGCACTCCGTCCGCGACCACCACAAACCGCGTCCCCGCCACGCCCAGCTCTTCCACGGCCTCTGCGCGAACGTCCGCCGTCTCGCTCAATCCGTAGTACACCGCGCGCGCATCCATCCCGCGCCCAAACTGCCGCACATACTGGTCATCGCCGTTCAGCACCGCCACGCCATCCGGCGGCAGCGCTTCGATCAACTCATACTTCGCGCGCGCAATGCCGCATATGCCCTCCGGGAAAAACTCCAGGTGCACCGGCGCCACATTCGATACCACAGCCCAGCTCGGCTCCGCAATCTTCGCCAGCAGCGCGATCTCTCCTGCATGGTTCATGCCCATCTCGATCACCGCCGCGTCATGCTCCGGATCAATGCGCAGCAACTGCAGCGGCACGCCAAAATTGTTGTTCAGGTTCCCGGCAGACTTCAGCACGTTCCACTCTGCGCCCAGCACCTGCGCCACATACTCCTTCGTCGTCGTCTTGCCAGCCGAACCCGTTACCCCGATCACGCGCTTGCCCCAATACCTGCGAACAGCCGTCGCCAGCCGCTGCATCGCCACCAGCACATTGCCCTTCACCCGCAGCAGCGCCGCTTCGTTCATGCCCTCCGGCGCAGCCCAATGCGCCAGCACCACGGCAGCCACCGCGCCGCGCGCCAGCGCCGCCGCCACATACTCATGCCCATCCAGGCGCTCGCCCGTCACCGCAAAAAACAGATCCCCCGCCTGCACCGTGCGCGAATCAATGGAATAGCCCGTCGCCACCGCATCGTACGCGTAGCTGCCCGAAGCTCCCATCCACGTCGCCACCTGTTCCAGTGTCAGCTTCATGCCATCTCCTTCAATACCGCCGCCGCAACTTCTGCGTCATCAAACGGCACCGCGCCATCGCGCAGCACCTGCGTCGTCTCGTGCCCTTTGCCAGCCAGTAGCACAATGTCTCCCGCTTTCGCATTGCGAATCGCAATCGCAATCGCCTTCGCGCGATCCGCCTCCACAATGCACTCCGCCGTCGTCTCACGCACACCCGGCAGCGCATCGGCGATGATCGCCTCCGGCTCTTCCGACCGCGGATTATCACTGGTCAGCACCACCACATCGCTGCCCTCGCCTGCGGCCTTTCCCATCAGTGGCCTCTTCGCCCGGTCACGGTCTCCACCGCAGCCAAACAACGTAATTACCCGCGCACCCGCCGCCAACTCGCGCGCCAGCGTCGTCAGGTTCCGCAGCGCATCCGGCGTATGCGCGTAGTCCACCACCACAGTAAATTCTTTCGCCTCGCGCACCACCTGAAACCGTCCCGGCACATGCGTCAACGCCTCTGCTCCCGCCGCAATCTGCTCCAGCGTCAGCCCCCGCGCATGCCCCGCCGCAGCCGCTGCCAGCAGGTTATACACATTCACCCGGCCCGTCAGATGCGAACATACCTGCACCGCGCCCACCGGAGTCTGCATCGCAAACTCAGTCGCTCCAGCGCGCAACACAATCTTCTCCGCGCGAAAATCCCCGCGCTCAATCCCGTACGTCAGCGCCTCGCTGCGTCCCTCGCGCGCAAACTCCTCCAGCCGCAGACCATACTCATCGTCCGCATTCACCACAGCCACCCGCGGAGCAGCCGCGCCGACACCCGCAAACAGCCGCCGCTTTGCCCCAAAATACTCTTCCATTGTGTGGTGATAATCCAGGTGGTCCTGCGTCAGATTCGTGAAGATCGCCGTATCCACCGGCACGCCCCACGCGCGCTCCTGCTCCAGCGCATGCGAAGACATCTCCATCACAGCCTCGCTCGCACCCGCCGCCACGCCATCGCGAAACAGCTCCAGCAGATCGCGCGCCTCCGGCGTCGTATGCGGCGACGAACGCACCGCATCGCCCACGTGATACTCGATAGTCCCCACCAGCACGCACGTCTTGCCCGCACTACGCAACATCGCCTCCAGCAGAAACGCCGTCGTCGTCTTGCCGTTCGTGCCGGTCACCGCGCTTACTGCAAGCTTTTTCTCAGGATGCCCAAACAGATTCGCGCTGATCGTCGCCAGTGCGCGCCGTCCGTGCTCCACCTGCACCACAGGCATCCGCGTGTGCTTCGCCTGCACCGCCGCGAATGCCTCGCGCGAGTCCGTCACAATCGCCGCCGCGCCCTGCGCAATCGCTGCGTCGATGTAGCGGTTGCCGTCCGTAGTCTCGCCGCGCATCGCCACAAACACCGTGCCCGCGCTCACGCGCCGCGAATCATACTCCACGCCGCTCACCTGCACCGGCGCGTAGTAGAATGCGTCCGCGACCGCCGCCACATCCGTGAGTGCATCGCTCCACAGCATGCTGTTATTGTTCCTCAAAACTGAATACTCTTGCGTGCGTCAGCGCGAAAACCGCACCACGACCTGCGTCCCCTGCGGCACCATCGTGCCCGCGGGCGGCGCCTGCTCCCGCGCAATACCCGAACCCACCGTCTGCACCCGCAGTCCCGCCCCGTTCGCACTCTGCACCACCTGGCGTAACGCCTGCCCGGTGAACACCGGTACCGCCACCATCCGGCCCGAACTCACTACCACGCCGCTTCTCGCCACCGGAGCAACAGGCGGTGGCGGTGGCATCACCGGTGGCGGCTCCGTGTCCTTCGCCTTGAATGCAGCCACCACCTTCGCCGGCAGCACGCGCTCTATTCCAGACGCCTTCTCCGGCTTCGCATCCTTTGTCTGCGGCTGCGCCGGCTGCACACTCTGCTGCACGCCATTCAGTGCAGCGCGGATCGGATCATCTGCCGGCAGCTCGTTCGCCTGCGCAAACATCGCATTCAGATCGCCCGTCTCCTCCGGCGCGCTCTCCTGCTGCGCTGCCTTCGCCGCGGCAATCATCTCTTTCGTCGTCTTCAGCGGTTCATCGTGCGGCACGCCCAGGTACTCCAGCACCTGCTGCGCTACTTCCTGAAATACCGGCGCCGATACCGCCGCACCATAGTACGAGCCCACGGACGGCGAATCGATCACCACCGCCACCGTGATCGCCGGATTGCTCACCGGAGCCATGCCCGCAAAGCTCGCCACATACTTACTCTTCGAATACGTGTGCGTGGTTACGTCGATCTTCTGCGCCGTGCCCGTCTTGCCGCCCGCGCTGTAGCCATTCAGCGCGGCCGCTTTGCCCGTGCCTTCCACCACCGTGCCCTGCATCATCCGCCGCATCTTCGCCGCAGTCATTTCACTGATCACACGGCGCGAGCCGTCCGGCAGCTTCGCCGGCAGCTCGTTCTGCGGATGAAACGCCGCCGCCTTCAGCCGTGGATCGCCCTTCTGCTGGTCGGTCGATTGCAGCAGGATGTGCGGCGGCAGATACGTTCCGCCGTTGGCGATCGTGCTTACCATCCCCGCCAGCTGCACCGGTGTTACGCCGATCTCCTGCCCGATGGAAAGCGATAGGATGCTCGTCGCCCCCCACTGTCTTGGCGGCCGCAGCAGCCCGCGCGTCTCGCTCGGCAGTTCGATTCCCGAGCGGTCGCCAAATCCAAACGCCTTCATGTAGCTGTAGAACTTCTCCGGCCCCAGCTTCAGCGCCATCTTCGCCGCGCCCACGTCGCTGGAGTGCTCCAGCGCATACTGCACCGTCACCCGGCCAAAGTGATCGGCCTTATCGTCATGCAGCGTGCGGCCATACATCGTCATCGCGCCGCCCTGGCAATCCACAATGTCATCCGGCTCCACACCCGCCGCGTCAATCGCAGCGGAATACGCCACCAGCTTGAACGTCGATCCCGGCTCGTAGATATTGCTCACCGCAAGATTGTTGAGCACGTCTGCATCCATATGTCGCTGGTCATTCGGATTGAACCGCGGCGCCACTGCCAGCGCCAGCACCTGCCCGGTATGCGGATCCATCACCACCACCGTGCCGTGCAGCGCCTTCGTCTTGGCCATTTGGTCGTCCAGCGCCTTCTCCGCCATGTATTGAATGTTGGCGTCGATCGTCAGCACCAGATTCTCGCCCGGCATAGGCTCGCTCTCTTCGCTGCCCAGCACGTGCCGCTTCGCATCCAGCGCCGTCAGCATGTGTCCCGGCTGGCCATGCAGGTCGTCGTCAAACTTCCGCTCCAGCCCGCCCAGCCCTTCATCATCCGTGCCCACGTAGCCCAGCACCTGCGCCGCCAGGTCGTTGTTCGGGTAGAAGCGTTTGAACTCTTTCTGAAAATAAACACCCTTCAGATTCAACTCCCGCACGCGGTCCGCGGTCTCGCTGTCCAGCCGCCGCGCCACCCACGCAAAGTTGCGCGACGCCGTAAAGCGCGCCAGCATCTGCTGCTTACTTGTGAAGTTGTCGCTGGGGTCGGCATGCACGATCTGCGACAGAATCTCCGCCGCCTCTTCGCGGTTCTCGCCCAGCTCCGATGGCACGGCATACACCGAATCCACCAGCACCGTCATCGCCAGCTCGCGCAGATTGCGGTCATACAGCATGCCGCGCCGCGGAGCTACCTCAAACGTCCGCTGCTGCTGCCGCGCAGCCACTTCCACGTAGTGGTGATGCCGGATCACCTGTAGCCATACCAGCCGCAATCCGATGATCCCCACCCACGCACAAAAAAACATGGCCACATGGACGAAACGTATCCGCCGTATTGGAGCGGTCAGCGTTTGCCGTGCAGCCTTATTCATGGAATCTCGATTGAAAGAATTTTCGTGCGCACCTGCTATTTTCGCGCGCAGCTACTATTGTCCGGCAGGAACGCCCGGCAGACCAGCCTGTGCCAGCACCGGCGCATTTGGATCCAGCGCGCCGTCAGAGCGCACCACCTGGCCCGGCTGCGGAACATTCAACCCCAGTGACTTCGCCATGCGGTCAATCCGCCCCGGATCGCTCAACTGCGCTTCGCTCAACCGCAACTGCCGGTTCTGCTCGCGCATCTCCTCCAGCTGCTGCTTCTGCGATTCCACCCGGTAGCCGTACTCGATCGAGCTGAAGTGCTGCCATACATACACCATCACCAGCAGGAACAGAAAACCCATCGCCATCGCAAAGCGGCGCATCTCACGGCGGCGCTGCGGATCGTCCGCCTTCACAATGCGGCTGTTGTCGATGTGCTTGGCAAAGAAAACTTCAGGAGTCGGCCCGCGGCGCGCCCGGCGCTGCAGTTCAAACAGCGCGCGATTGCGCTCGGCGATGCTGCTGCCC
>JARLFX010000118.1 GCA_031296355.1 Acidobacteriaceae bacterium | reverse complement strand
GGTGAGATGGTGCGTTGGAAACTGATGGTGTTGGTTGCGGTGCTGGCGGCGGGGCAGGGATGGGCGCAGACGACGGGTGTGGCGAATCCGGATGCGCTGCCGGCAACACAGAATGATGCGGCTCCGGCTGCGGCGCAGCAGAGCGGTGCGCCGGCAGGAGTGGCGACGCCCGCGGATACGATTCCGCCAGCGGGTGCGGCGGGAGATGCAGCGACGCCGGTGACGATTCCGGCGCTGCCGGCGACAGCAGCGGCGGCGGATGCCGAGGCGAAGCGCGCGCCGGCGTTTCCACGGAATGCAGGGGAGGCGGCGATCGATCAATTTGCGCGCACCAGCGCAGCTACGGTGGTGATGAGCATGACCGGAGCGGACGGCGCGGTGGTGGAGATTGCGCTGCACGATTTTGCGTTTGAGGATGTGCCGGTGGCGACGACCAAGCTGCACCTGAAGCAGCTGGCGCCGGGTGTGTACGAGATCACGAGCCTGGCGTACCACGTGGGCGACTGGGGGTTCCGCATTCATGACAATGGGAGCTACTACGGGCTGGGAGAACGGTTTAATGCGCTGAACCATGCGCACGAGATCATCCGCAATTTGTCACAGGACAATGGCGGGCCGAAGGGGACGAGCACGTACAAGCCGGTGCCATTCTTTATGAGCCTGAAGGGCTATGGCGTGTGGGTGGACACGACGGCGGAGGCGACGTTTGATCTGAACGTGACGGACCACGATGAGGTGATGGTGCGGTGGCCAGCGGAACGGCTGCGGATCGTGGTGTTTGCGGGGCCGGGGTTTCCGGCGATCCTGGACCACTTCACCGCGCTGGCAGGGCGGCAACAGTTGCCGCCGTACTGGGCGCTGGCTCCGTGGGTGAGCCGGGATTATCACAAGAGCGACCTGGAGGTGCAGGAGGACGTGGACCGCACGCGGGCGCTGGGTTTGCCGGCGAGCGTGCTGCTGATCGACAGTCCGTGGGCGACGAACTACAACACGTACCAGTTCAATCCGAAGCAGTTTTCTAATGCGCAGGGCATGATCGATCACGTGCATGCGGCGGGATTCAAGCTGGTGCTGTGGCATACATCGTGGATCAACGCGAAGACGGATGTGCCGCACGAGGCAGGATTCGCAGACAAGATTCCGAATGATGTTGCGGACAACTATGCCGAGGCGGCGCAGCATGGATACTTCGTGAAGATGGCGGACGGGTCGCCGTATGTGGGCAGGTGGTGGAAGGGGACGGGATCGCTGATCGACTTCACCAATCCGGATGCGAAGGCGTGGTGGCAGGACCAGCTGCGGCAGGTGGTGCGGATGGGCGCGGATGGATTCAAGGACGATGACGCGGAAGGAAACTTCCAGGGCGACGTGCGGTTCTTTGATAAGAGCGATCCGCGGCTGATGCGCAACAAGTATGCGGTGCTGTACAACAACGCGGTGGAAGGCGTGATCCAGAAAGACCTGAAGGGCAATGGCGTGCTCTTCCAGCGCAGCGCGACGGTGGGGAACATGCATCTGCCGATGCTGTGGGGCGGCGATAACGAGGCGAGCTTCAGCCCGGAGAATGGGTTGCCGACGGTGGTGACGGCGGGGCTGGGCGCGGGGCTGAGCGGGATGGCGCTGTGGACGGCAGACCTGGGCGGCTATCTGAAGCGCGGACATGCGGCGGATGAGGCGCAGGTATTTATGCGGTGGACGGAGTATGCGGCTTTCTCGCCGGCGATGGAGATTATTTCGACGTCGAACATGGGAGCGTGGGACTATGGCGAGCAGGCGCTGGCGAATTATAAAAAGTTTGCAGTGCTGCATATGAGTTTGTTTCCGTATCGCTATGCTGCGGCGCAGGAGGCGGCGAAGGATGGGATGCCGCTGATGCGCGCGCTGGTACTGAACTATCAGAACGACCAGAGAGCGCGGGAGGCGAAGGACGAGTATTTGTTTGGGCCGGATTTTCTGGTGGCTCCGGTGACGGATGCGGGTGTGGCGCGCACGGTGTATCTGCCGAAGGGCGACTGGGTGAACTACTGGACGGGGATGCAGGCGAGCGGAGGCAAGACGCTGAATGTGGATGTACCGGTGGATGCGATTCCGGTGTATGCGCGGGCAGGCGCGGTGATTGCGAAGCTGCCGGAAGATGTGATGACGCTGGTGCCGGTGGCCGAGAGCGGCAACCACGACGTGAAGAGCATGGACGACCGGCGGGTGTATGAGGTGATTGCGGGCTTCAGCGGCGATGAGGCGAAGACAGAGACGGATTTTGAAGGACGCACGCTGACGCGCGATGCGAATTCGCTGAAGATCGCGGACAGCGCGACGACGCTGATCTCGCCTGCGCGGGTGACGGTACGGTGGCGCTTCGGCAAGGTGCGGAGTGTGACGGTGGATGGGGCGTCAGTGGAAGTGCAGAGTGGGACGGATGGGCCGTTTGTGGAGTTTAGCCACGCGGGGGGGAGTCTGGTGGAGTGGCGGTAGGGGTGGAGGACATGCCTGGTCCACGCACAACAAAGGGAAGTATTTCCGCAGCATACAGTTGTGTTACACCGGACGAATCGAATTCTTGCCACGGTATCCTTGTTAAGGGGTTAGACGGTAAGCCGTGGCTATAATCAGTCCTGTAATCTCGAGGTAATACTTCTGACAATACCTAGTCGATGGAAATTCTCGATTTTTGTTGTGTTGGCAGTATTGGCAGTATTTTGGCTGCCATCCCGGGTGCCTGTCGCTCCTGCTGCGTCCGTCTCATATATCTATGGATTCAATAATCATGTAGCGCTGCTGGC
>JARLFX010000117.1 GCA_031296355.1 Acidobacteriaceae bacterium | reverse complement strand
GCGTTTGGGGCTTACCGTGCATGGGCGGGTGAGTTTGAGATGAACACCGAACCCGTTCTCAAAATCGAATTGACGGGTGCGTTTTTTGAAGTCTCACACATGCCTCATAGCCAAGACACGTTGATTCGCATCTACGCCTATCTGAAAGTCACGAACTTACTGAGCCTCGCATAATAGAATGACAGATTAGATCAAAAAAAGAGCCCCGCGTGGTGCAGGAAAGAAAATGGCAGCCTAGATTGGCGCACTCGATCCATGCCGCTGCACACGCCGTCTTCGGCCTCGCCGAGTCCGGCAACACAGCGGTTGGCCAATTCCTGCCCTTTGATGTTGCTCCATAAGTCCTCTACCGGATTCAGATCAGGAGAATAACCCGGCAGCGTTTCTACTTGCAGCCAGCTACGCTGGCTCTCCAGATACTGCTTCATCTTCCGACTCTTGTGCGCAGGCAATCCATCCCAGATCAGAATCACCTTCTGCCCGCGCAAGTGCTTCTTCAGATCGCGCAAAAAGACGATCAGACGTTCGTCGTTGTAGCTGCCTGGCCGGGTCTGAAACCACAACCGGCATCGCTTGCCGTCCCAGCGATAGCCCAGTGCCGCGCTGATCGACAACTTCTTCCAGTTGAAGGCATAAACCAACACCGGAGTTTCTCCCTTCGGAGCCCAGGTCCGTCTTACCGGTGGCCGCTCCGAGACTCCGCTTTCGTCCTGGAAGAGAATCCAGGCTCTTCGCCGCCGGGCGTTTTTTTTATTGCCGGCCACCGCTTCGCCGTCCACAGACGCCGCCCTTCGTCGTTGCGTTCCCGTGCTCGCTTGGCCGGCCGTTGCAGGCTCCACTCCAGCGCGGCAAGAGTCTTCCATACATGGCCGGGATGATAGTGAACGCCCGTGGTCCGCTCGATGACCGCCGCCACGCGGGGCAATGTCCACAGATCGGTTCCGAAACCATGGGCCTGCGCGCCTTGACGCAAAGCCTCGTCTACCTGCTTGAGCTGCGCCCCATCCAGTTTCGGCCGACGCCCTGCCCGCCCCGCCCCACCAATCCAATCCGGCTTGTCCTGCCGCCAGGCCGCGAACCATCGGCTCACGCTTTGACGGCTGATGTGGAGTTCACGGGCAATCTCTGCCTGTGAACGCTTGCCGGCCGCAAACAGCCGCGCGGCGAGGCGGCGGCGTTCTTGCATGG
>JARLFX010000116.1 GCA_031296355.1 Acidobacteriaceae bacterium | reverse complement strand
GCCCCTACATGCGCAAGAACATTCGGCGTTTCGGGAAATACGATCTCGACATGGATGATCTGCCGGAACAGCTCGATCCCAAGCCCCTGCCGTTCGAGCTGCCCTTGTGACAACATTTTACACGTATCTTCGACCTACCCGATCAACGCTCGCAAGGCTTCGGCGACTGGAACGCGGTTGGCAAGGTAAGGCAGAAAAAACGCGGCATCATCTCCGTAAAGACGGGCGACTACCCGAATTTTAAGATCCGAAACAGGGTCGTTCATCGAACACTACCGGTCAAAATTGGCGAAAATGGAACGCCCTCAACATGCAACCATTCGGGGTGTCAGGCAAGAAAGAAAATGGCAAATGACCATAATCGTCGTTAAACCAACCACTTATGCCGTTTTGACAAGGATCGTGCCATATTGATGCACAGGTGTGATCCTTTCTCCCCCTTCCTTGCGATGCCGTTCCAGCCGCCTGACTTTTGTCCGTAAGCCGGTGGCAATGGTCGATTTTTTTTGAAAATGACGCCGAAAAAGCGCTAAGGCATTGAGACACCAGGATATCGGTCGCATTTCAACGAATGCATGAAAAACCGCCAGGTGCGTGAACAATATCCCCGTGCTCCGGCCAACCCGCGCGAATCAGCAATGCGCCATAGATGGCGCAGTGATGGCACAGAACATCACAGAATGGCACATCGATATCACCTGATAATCCAGTGATATTACAACTGACATCACATTAGCAGCACATACAATCACAGCGTCGGCGCAGGCACAGCACAGAACCGGCACAAAAATAGGACGCATTGACAGCAGCCATCAATGCGTCCTTGATCCGCATTTTTGATGTTGTTAAGGTCGTTGACGCGCCGCCGGATCTAGTGGTTCGCGTCCTTGCATATGATGGGAATATCTGACTCTATGTCGTTGCAAGGCGGCGATGGAGTTAATTCGTGGTTGGGAAAGAAGTTGGCGTCAAGAAATACGTTGTTCGGCTGAGCGCGGATGAGCGGGCCGGG
>JARLFX010000115.1 GCA_031296355.1 Acidobacteriaceae bacterium | reverse complement strand
GTGGTATCTGGACTGGGGCTGAAGAATATCTATACCTTCCTGCGCGATGCAAAGAAGATGGATGAGCCGGAGTGGCTGAAGGAACGCATGCGCAAGGAAGATCCCAACGCTGTGATCGGCGAATGTGGGGACAAGGCTTCCGACGAGGAAGGTTATTCCGCACTGTGCGCGCAGGCGCTGTATATGTTTGTGTCAGCGTATGGCGCGGAGGCGGGCAACAGCGCGCTGAAGGTGCTGGCTGCTGGGGGAATCTACCTGGGCGGCGGGATAGCGCCGAAGATTCTGCACAAGATGCAGGATGGGGCGTTTACGCAGGCGTACCTGGACAAGGGAAGATTATCGCCGCTGCTGGAGAGCATTCCGGTGCGGGTGATCCTGGATGATAGCTGTGCGCTGATGGGCGCGGCGGCGTATGCCGAAGCGCGTGCGGCGGCGATTTCGGGCAGTTCGGAACGGGCGGCATCGGTGGTTTAGGGACGAGACCTGAGGCACCCAAATTCGTTGCTGGATGGGCTGAATTAATCGGGCTGGGATTTGGCGTAGTTGCTGGCTGAAACGTGTAGCATTTAACCATAGAGCTATTTTCAGGAGTTTATCTATGTTCGTTCGTCGCGTCCATTCGCTTTCCTCTTTGGCTGTTGTCTCCATGGCAGTCCTTTTTTGGGGCTCCAGTGCACACGCACAGCGTTTGCCGGGCGGGGTGGTGCCGGAGCATTACTCTCTGGCGCTGACGCCGGACCTGAAAGCGGCGACGTTCACGGGCACGGAAAGCACCGGCATCCACATTGATACGCCGACGAACACGATCACGCTGAATTCGCTGGAGATCAAGATCCAGGATGTCACGGTGGAGCAGGCGTGCGAGGGCTGCCAGAACGGCAACGGCGTGAAGCTGACGGGCACGGTGAGCTACGACGAGAGCAAGGAACAGGCGACGTTTACTTTTCCAGACAAGCTGCATGCTGGGCACGCCGTGCTGCATGTGCAGTACACGGGTATTCTGAACGATAAGCTGCGCGGGTTTTACCTGTCCAAGACGCCGAAGCGCAACTATGCGGTAACGCAGTTTGAGGCAACGGACGCGCGGCGCGCGTTTCCGAGCTGGGACGAACCGGCGCTGAAGGCGACGTACGATGTGTCGCTGACGGTGGACGCGGGCGACAGCGTGATTGCGAATACGCCGGTGCTGACGGACGTGCCCGCAGGCGAGGGCAAGCACACGGTCACGTTTGGCACGACGCCGAAGATGTCAACGTACCTGCTGGCGTTCCTGGTGGGAGATTTCAAGTGCATCAGCGGCAAAGCGGACGATGTGCCGATCCGGGTGTGCGCGACGCCGGACAAGGTTCAATATGGCAAGCTGGCGCTGGCGACAGCCGAGCATACGCTGCACTACTACGACACGTACTTCGGGATTAAGTATCCGATGCCGAAGCTGGACATGATCGCGCTGCCGGACTTTGAAGCGGGCGCGATGGAGAATTTTGGAGCGATCACGTATCGCGAGACCGACCTGTTGCTGGACGACGCGCACGCCTCGGTTCCGCAAAAGAAGCGGGTGGCCGTGGTGGTGACGCATGAGATGGCGCACCAGTGGTTTGGCGACATGGTGACGATGCAGTGGTGGGACAACCTGTGGCTGAATGAGGGTTTTGCCACGTGGATGGAGACGAAGGCTGCGAACGACTTCAATCCGGCGTGGAAGTACAAGCAGGATGAGGCCGTGGACCTGGACAATACGCTGAATATCGACGCGCAGACGACGACACGGACGATTCGCGCAAAGGCGGACACGCCGGCGGAGATCAACGAAGAGTTTGACGGCATTGCGTATGGCAAGGCGGGCGCGGTGATCGGCATGGTGGAGCATTACCTGGGCGAGGAGACCTTCCGGCAGGGCGTGCACAACTACCTGGCGGCGCACATGTATGGGAATGCGACGGCGGAAGACTTCTGGAACGCGCAGACGGCCGCCAGCCACAATCCGGTGGACAAGATCATGGAGAGCTTTGTGACGCAGCCGGGCGTGCCGCTGTTGAGCTTCACGCCAGATGTGAAGAAGATGGCGCACGGCTACAACCCGGACAAGCACACGGCCACCTATGCCACGACCGCACCGAACGGGTTGACGAAGTATGAGTCCCATCAGGTGGCGTTCACAGGGCCGGGGAAGAATCCGAATGCGAAAGACGCCATCAGCGTGACGCAGAGCCGATTCTATCTGTCGCCGACGTCGGGGGGCAGCCGCGAGCAGCACTGGACGATTCCGGTGTGTTTCAAAACGGCCCGCGGCACTTCTTGTCAGCTCGTGAGCGAGACCAAAGGGTGGATTACGGTGCCGCATGGGGAGTTCTTCTATGCGAATGCGGACGCGAAGGGCTACTACCGCAGCGCATACACACAGGAGCAGCAGAAAGTGATTGCAGCGCGCGCGGAGGCGGGGTTGACCCCGACGGAGCGGCTGGGTCTGGTGGGCGACTCGTGGTCGCTGATGCGTTCAGGACAGGGCAGCGTGGGTGGCTACATGGACCTGGTGTATGGCCTGCGGAACGAGAGTGAAGCGCAGGTGCAGGAGAGCGCACTGGGCAAGGTGCAGGCGGTGCAGGACCGCATTGCGGATGAGAAGGACCAGGTGCGGCTGAAGGCATGGATCGTGGCGACGTATGCACCGGTGTATGCGAAGCTGCCGCCGAGCGGCGGTACTCCGGACCAGCAGCAGTTGCGTGCTTTGCTGTTTGGACTGCTGGGTAATGCGGGTGACGCGGGCGTTGTGGCAGAGGCCCGCCGGCTGACGAACAAGTACATCAGTGAGCCGAACAGCGTGGATCCGGATGTGGCGAGCAGCGCGGTGTCGCTGGCGGCGGTACACGGCAACGAAGCGCTATATGAGAAGTTGCTGGCGCTGAGCAAGAGCGCAAGCAATCCAGATGTGCAGACCACGGCGCTGTATAACCTGGCGAACTTCACTGATCCAAAGCTGGTGACGCGGACGCTGGACTACCTGTCAAAGGGCGGGGTGCGGAACCAGGATAGCTGGATACTGTACGCGCTGCTGCTGCGGCGGGCGAGCACGCGGTCGCAGACGTGGGACTACATCCGCGCGCACTGGGACGAGACGAAGGCGCAGTTGACGACGGCATCGGGCGCGAGGCTGGTGGGAGCGACGGCAGCATTCTGCTCGGAGGAGAAGCGGGACGAGGTAGTGAGCTTCTTTGGGGCGCATCCGGTCGACGCGGCAGCGCGGACGCAGAAGAAGGCAGTGGATAGCATCAATGACTGCATCCAACTGCATACGGCGCAGGAGCCGAACCTGAAGCTGTGGTTGGACCACAACGCACCGCAGTAGGGGCGGTGCAAAAGTGGAAAAAGCACTTCAATTGGGGCAAATTTAGTTTCATAACGGTATGAAAGCAATAGATTACCGACGATTAACACAAAAGAGGGTTGCAAGCTGGCGGTTTGCGACGTATAAGGGTGAGGTAGGATTTTTGGGTGGCGTAAACCACTTTATTCAGGATGGATGGGGGGCAGTCGAACCCCGGGTATTTTTTTGCAGTGTTTTGCGGTCAGGTTTGACAGTGTTCCACCGGTTCGATAAATTTTCTACAGAGGCCACTCATGAAGAAGTCATTACTTGTTATTGGAACTGCTCTCTTTCTCGCAGCAGCTCTCCCGCTGCACGCTCAGTCCGGTTGTGGTGATTCGCCGGAAGCACCGACCGCGATCCTCGCGCTGGTTGGGTCTGCGGGTGCGTTCCTGGTATCTGCGCGTGCGCGTTTCAATGCACGCAAGTCAAAGTAAAGACTAAGCGCACAACCGCTCCAAACGAGATTCGTAGTACATTATGCCAGCGACTCCTGACGCAGATAACTTTACAGCCTTTCTGCGCCAGGAGTTGAGTGGCTACTTTGCGTTTAAGCCTGTACTGGCGCTGTTGGTGGCGCTGGCCGGTACGCTGGCTATTTTTCCCACGCTCGATTACCTGTGGGCGATGTGGGTTTACGATCCCCTGAAATCGCTGGGCATGTTCATCCCGCTGGTGAGCGCGGCGCTGCTGTTGCGCGCATGGCGCAGCATCGGTTGGGAGATTCGCGGCACAGGTTGGGGCCTGGCCATTATTCTGGTCACGATCGCGGCGGTGCATCTGCGTTCGCAGGCGGTGCTGCTGCTGGTGTTATCAGCGTCGTGGTCACTTTATATTCCGCCGCATGGCGTGGTGATCTTTGCGTACGCGAGCGGGGTGGTCTTGCTGTTTGGCGGTACACGGCTGTATCGCGCGGCGCTGTTTCCGATTCTGCTGCTGCTGTGTGTCGATCCGGTTCCGCATATCTTCAATGTGTTTGTAGATCTTCCGTTGCAGCGGATTTCGGCGCACGTGGCGCGCGGGTTTGCGATGGCGCTGGGACAGCCGCTGACGCCGGACCAGTTGCGGCTGATGTTTACGCCGGATTTCGGCATGTTTATTGCACCGGGGTGCAACGGCATCCGCGGCGCAACCACGATGGGCTACATTGCGCTGGTGGCGGGCTATATTTACCGCTTCCGGTTGCGGGTGTGGGCGCTGGTGGTGGCGGGTGCGATCCTGCTGGGCTATCTGTTCAATTTTCTGCGCCTGTGCGTGCTGGTGCTGTATTACCTGGTGGCGCTGAAGATCGTGTGGATGCAGGACAAGGCGACGGGCGGCGACTACATTATCGGGGCATGCCTGTTCACGTTTGCGGCGGCGCTGCTGGTGCTGGCGATCCGCAAGGCTGGGCACACGCGCGGGCTGACGGAACGGGCGTCCACGGAGAATCCTGATGCGCTGGCACTTGCGGCGGCGCAAGACGAGAAGGCGCAGAGCAGCTACTATCCGCGGCTGTTCGCGCTGCTGGGTGTGGTGGTGCTGGGGTCGATTGCATATGCGGTGCCGGCGACGACGAAGATCGCACGGGCCATCAGCGGCGCGGAACACAGGCAGCCGGCGGCGTTCACGGGGCAGTTTCCGCAGCAGATGGGCGCGTACACGCTCTCGCGTACGTGGAAGGAACAGCTCTCGACCGGCGTGATCATCTACGAATGGGCGGAGTATGTGCGCAGTGACAACGGGCTGCGCATCCAGATGGGAATTTCGCCTGTGCTGGGCGCACATGACACGACACTGTGCCACGTTGCGCGCGGCGAGGATGCGATCTGGCAGGGGACGGTGACGTTTCCGTCGGCGGGGCACACGGATGAGAGCTTCAGCGCGTCAATGTACAACGACGGCGTGAGCCAGTTTGTGGAAGCGAGTACGCAGTGCACGCTGGCGGGTTGCGGCGAATACACGATGGTGCGCTCGCACTTCGGCATTATCTTCAGCCTGCCGCGCGCGGGTGCGCTGCTGCAGCAGGGCGAGACGAAGCCGCTGCCGGTGCTGCTGCGGGCTGAGACGATTGATGTGGCCATGTCCAGGGAGGCAGCGCGGACGCTGCTGCTGGGCGAGTTGCGGGGATTTGTGAACGAGATCGACCTGGCGGAGCTGACCAACGAGTATCGTGGACCGGCAACGGTGGATGCTGCTCCGGCGAAGTAGGAAATGGCTGCTGTAATGCGGCGTTCGTGCCGGTTGTCCGCCTGATGGCGTAAAATTCGCACAGATAAAGCTCCATATCTTAAATTTGCCGGCGGCCTTTGACCTATGCGTTTCTGTCGAATTCTTTACTGCTCATCAATTCTTTTTGTTACAGCGCTCTGTGGGGCACTCCTTGCAGGCTGCAGCGGCGGGGCGGCGGCGGGGCCAGCTGATCCGGGGCTGACATTTACGACGGTACCGCCGCAGATCTATGGCAATGCGCCGATCACGGTGAGCACGACGTCCGCTTCCAGCGGGGCGGTGACATACGCGGTGACGAGCGGTCCGGCAACGGTATCGGGCGCAACGGTAACGATGACGGGTGCAGGCACGGTGATCCTGCAGGCAAGCCAGGCGGCTGCTTCGGGATACACGACGGCGATGGCGACGACCAGCTTTGTGGTGGCGCCCGCGGTGCCGACGCTGACGTTTGCGACGGTGCCGACGAAGGCAATCAGCGCGTCGGCTTTCACCGTGAGCGCGACTTCTGCCTCCAGCGGAACGGTGACGTATTCGGTAACGAGCGGTCCGGCGACTGCTTCGGGCAACACGGTGACGCTGACCGGGCTGGTGGGTACGGTTGTGCTGACTGCGACCCAGGCAGCGAGCGGGAATTATGCCGGGGCTACAGGAACGACCAGCTTTCTGGTGCAAGCGGGCGTAACGGTTTGCCCGACCAGCGGGGTATTGTTCTGCGGTGTGGTGATGTCTGCGCAAACTCCGGTTAAGGGCGCGACGGTCCAGCTCTATGCGGCGGGCGCGACGGGCAGCGGATCGACGCCGACTGCATTGCTAACCGGTGCGCTGACTACCGATGCGAATGGTAGCTTCAGCGTACCTTCAAGCCTTTCATGCCCGACAGCGAGCACGGCAGTCTACTTGCTGGCGAAGGGTGGACAGGTTGGAGCCCTGGGCAGCCCGAACAGCGCACTGTGGCTGATTGCGCCGCTGCCGCCATGCGGACAGCTGAGCACTTCGACTTCGGTCGTGCTGAATGAGCTCTCTACGGTTGCGACGGCGACGGCGCTGGCGCGCTTCTACACCGCCGGGGGTAACATCGGCGCGAGCGCAACCAATGCGGCCGGACTGGCGAATGCGATCGTGACGGAACAGTCGCTGGTGAACCTGGCGACGGGTATTTCGCCAAGCTCGAATATTCCGGCGACGGTGACAGTGTCGAGCGCGAAGCTGAATACGCTGGCGAATGCGTTTACCGCCTGCGCAGTGAGCAGCACACAGTGCAGCGCACTGTTCAGTGCGGCGGCAACCACCACGGCGCCGATCACGATGCCGGGCAACACGCTGGATGCAGCCGTGAACATTGCACGCCAGCCGGGCAACAATGTGGCGACGATCTTCAACCTGGCTACTGGGACTACGTTTACGCCGGTGCTGACGGCTGTGCCGCCGGACTGGATGACGTACATCACGGTGACGGGCGGCGGATTGAATATTCCTACGGCGCTCAGCATTGATGGCAGCGGCAACGTGTGGTCTGCAAACTACAACGAGGTGCTCTCGGAGTTTGCACCAAATGGCGCTCCGGTCTTTGCCAGCGGGATTACTGGTTCGGGATTGCATGAGTCGTATGGCATGGCGATCGACGCGGCGAACAACGTGTGGGTAGCGAATGACGAGACACCGGGCAGCCCGTACAACGGCGGCACGGTATCGAAGTTCACCAACGCAGGCGTGGCAATCTCCACCGGCATTGGGTATACAGCGGGGCTGTACTTCCCGACGGCGATTGCATCGGATCCAAATACGAATATGTGGATCGTGAACTACGGCAATTCGACGTATGCGCTCTACGCTACGGGCGGAACACCGATCACGACCAACTGCAACGCCAAGGGCTGCGGGTATGGCGCACTGGAGTTCCCAGTAGCCGTGGCCGCTGACAACAGCCACGTGGGCTGGCTGGCAAACCAGTCTTCGAATACGGTGACGCGCATCTCCGGGAGCGGAGCGACGGTGACGGCAATCACCTGCTGCTCCGGAGCATCGGGCGTGGCAGTGGATGCGCAGGGGAATGCGTGGGTGGCGAACTACTTTGGCGACAGCATCAGCGAATTGAGCAGCACGGGCACGGTGATCTCCAGCGGCTATACGGGCGGAGGCATTGTGCATCCGCAGGGTATCGCGGTAGACGGCAGCGGCTCAGTATGGATCGCGGATTATCGCGGCAATGCGGTTTCGGTGCTGGCTGGTTCGCAGGCGGCGACGCCGGGTGCGGTACTTTCACCGAGCACCGGCTTCGGTAGCGATGCGACCCTGCTGGAGCCGTATGCGCTGGCGATCGATGCATCAGGCAACGTGTGGATCAGCAACCAGGCGCTGAATACGCTGGTGGAGTTTGTGGGCGTGGCTGCTCCGGTGAAGACTCCGCTGGTGGGGCAGCCGCAGGTTCCGTAGGGGTTGTAGGCGGCAAGGCAACAGTTGAATCGAAATAGAACGGGCTCCTGATCGAAGCGATCAGGAGCCCGTAGTTTTTGCGCGGAAGGATTAGCGG
This sequence comes from Acidobacteriaceae bacterium, assembly GCA_031296355.1. The sequence continues at coordinate 28,487 of JARLFX010000115.1, read as the reverse complement.
GATGCTTCCGGGTTCCAGTGATCACTGCCGCCGAGGACGGCTGCGGCGGAGAAGGCGGCTGCTTCCGCGGCGGTGAGCTGGTGGGAGAGCGGCTCGCGCTTGCCCTGCTTGATGCCGGCGGCGCCGGGGCCGGTGGAATCAAACTCTGCGTAGGTGGCGGTCTCAAGGGAATGGGTTTCGCCTGCATGCCACTCGTGCCATCCGGCGGGCTGGATGTGCGCGCCCATCAGCGTATGCAGGTAGATGACCGTGGCATAGGGACGCCAAGGGCGGCCAAGGAAGATGTTGGTGACGCCGGGTTCGGCGGTGAGCGTGCAGTGGTTGAAGACGAACAGGCTGCCAGTCTGGTCGGGCGAGACGCGGCTCTGTGCGGTGATGTAGCCGCCAGCGGCGTGGGTGGTGCTGCGAATCTCGCAGCGGTCAAAGACGACGGCGCCGTCGCCGAAGATGAAGTCGACATTGCCAGCGATCAAACAATCGGCGAAGTAGGAGCGGGCTGGGGTGCAGGACTTGCCAGCAGCGGCCATGCAACCTTTGTGGCCGGCGAAGAGCGTGTCCTGATTGCCGAGGAGGTGAACGTGGCGCAGGATGGCGCGGTCGCCCTGGAGCAGGAGAGCGAGCGCCTGAGAGCCGGCGGTGCCCTGGGCGTGGGTGCGGTTGAAATCGTTGGCTATGGTGAGCTGCTCGGCGTGGAAGTCGTCAGCGTAGACGGAGACGGTGGAGGAGTGGAACGTGCCGCCGTTTTCGCCAGCGTTGTGGTCATCGACGATGACGGTCTGACTGGGGTCGGTGGTGGCTCCGCGGAGGGTGATGCCGGGCTTGTTGATGGTGACGATCTCGCGATAGGTGCCTTTGGCGATGAGGATGATGGCACCGCCAGTCTCTGGGGCGGCATCTACGGCTGCCTGAACGGTGGTGTAGGTGGCGCTGCCATCGGCGGCGACGCGCAGGGTGGGTGGCGCGGCCTGAGCGAGGCTGGGAAGGGTGGTGAAGGCCAGGGCAAGGAGGGGGAGGAATAGAGGGGATTTGGGTCGAGCGGGGCGATGGATGGTCAACATGTGCACTCCTGAGATGGGCAGTGGTTCATACCACCGCGGACTTCATGGTACTGCGGCTGAAAGAGGAAAACCAAATGTGAATTTTGCGGACTGGAAGTTCAATGGAGATAGAGCGTAATGGGCATAAATGAAAGAAATATAAAGGGCATAGTTTGTTGCAAGGACGCACTTAATGGGTATTTGGTGAGGTAATAAATATCTTTGAAAAATACTTGACAGCCTTTGTCTGGGGAGTGGAAGATGCTCGGCGGTCAAGATAACTGGTCTTACCTGTTGGGAATATTTTCAAATCCCAAGGGATGCACAGGTAAAGGCTAAGCGATAACGAACCACGTAACTCCTTGCACGATTTTTGAGAGGTCGAACATGATGCGCACAGCCCAAATATCCAAGATATTTCGCCACGCAACCGCGATTTTTGTATTCCTTCTGACAATTGCGTTCACAACCGCCGCGGTAGCCCAGCTATCCGGCAAGGGTTCCATTCGTGGAACGGTGCTGGACCAGAGCGGCGCGGTGGTGCCCCATGCCACGGTGACGGCAATCAATAAAGGCACGAACGTGAAGACGGTGCGCGAGTCGACCTCATCGGGCGACTACGAACTCTCGTCGCTTGATCCGGGCGACTATGTGGTGACGGTGACGGCGCAGGGGTTCCAGGGCTACAAGCAGGCGAACGCGCATGTGAACGCGCTGGAAGTGGTGAACCTGGAAGTGAAGCTGACGGTTGGCGCATCGAGCGAGACGGTGACGGTGACGGAAGCGCCGCCTTCACTGGAGACGACGAATGCGACACTGGGCGCGACCATGGAACAGTCCATGTATGCAGCCCTTCCGCTGGAGATGGGCGCCGCGGGTTCACCGGACCAACGCCGCGCGACGGATTTTGTGGCGCTGATGCCGGGCGTGCAATCGAATGAGACCAACGGTAATGCTACGACCAACGTAGGCGTAATCAATGGATCAGGCAGCCGCGGCGCGGCAGCGTCTGTTTACATTAACGGAATTCCGTTCACCAGCGTAGCAGGCGAGGGTGATACGCGCTTTGTGTGGACGGCCATCTCGGTCGATGCTGTGGACCAGTTCCAGTTGCAGACTACCGGTTCGCCCGCGATGTATGAAGGCCAGGGCGTACTGAACTTCTCCATCAAGTCGGGCAACAACAAGTACCACGGTTCTGTCTATGACTACATCCGCAATACGGCGTTCGATGCGTGGGGCTTCTTTGCTCCGGCGCTGATTAATCCGTACACGGAGACGACACCGGGCGTTCTATCGACAGGGCATGCAACCAAGCCGACACAGCACATGAATGAGTTTGGTATTGTGTTGAGCGGCCCGATCATTCGTGACCGGCTTTTCTATTTTGGTAACTATGGAGGGTTCCGCTTCAGCCAGGGACCGAAGCCAACATTCCAGACGCAGCCGACTGCCGCAATGCGTACAGGCGACTTCACTGGTGTAGGCGTAAATATTTACGATCCGCGCACAACGACCTGTGTAGGATCGGCCTGTACGCGTCTGCAATTTGGGCCGCTGAATACGGCGAACCCAAGCACGGCGAACAATATCATTCCGCTGAGCGCGCAATCGACTGTGGCACGGAACTTGCAGGCATTTATTCCGCCCAACACGAATACCGCCCTGACGAATAATTATCTAGCCGGTTACAAAGCTGGTTTGACGAACTGGATGACGACACATCGGGTGGACTACACCGTCAGTTCAAATAATCAACTTTCGCTGATCGTAGCGCAGGGCCGCCAGGCCAGCACGGTACCTACCAGCCAGACCACCGCCGGTAGAAACGTCGGACCGATTCCGGTGAACTATGGACAGGCGTATGCACCGAAGACGACGGTGATCATTCTGCAGGATGCATACACGATTACACCGCATATCGTGAACCAGTTGAACTACGGTTTCTCGCGGTACAACGGGCCAACGTTCAACGCCGACCGTGGTGCGGCGTATGGCGTAGCGGCGAACGGCTATGGCAATCTGCCCGCTGGCCAGGCGCAGGATTCTTTCCCGATTGTGAGTTTTACGGGCGTAGACGCGCCAACCTCGCTGGCTGGCGTAACGGCAAGCGTGAACATCGCAAATTCATATACGTTCATTGACAACGTGCAGTGGACGAAGGGCAAGCACCTGATCACTATCGGCGCACAGGTTGCGTGGATGCAGTACCAGAATTTGACGGCAACGACGGGAACTACGCCGTTGACGATTGCTAACAACATTACCGAAACGTCGGCTTTCACTGCTGGAGCATCGACTACGGTTACGTCTACGGGTATCCCATATGCCAGTTTCCTGACGGGTGCGCCTGACAGTGTAACGGCAACACAGAATTTTGTGGCGGAGAATGGTGCACGGTTCCGTCCGATCTCTCCGTACATTCAGGACACATGGAGGGCGACTAAGAAGCTGACCGTGGACGCTGGCCTGCGCTGGGATTATTTCCCGACGTATCGCGAAGAGCATGACCGGCTCTCATTCCTGAATCCCACGGGCGCCAACTCGCTGAGTGGAAACCTGGGCACAGTGCAGTTTGCAGGCAACTCGGTTACGAATGATTCCTGCAACTGCCGTACGCCGATCAACGACTATTACAAGAACTTTGGTCCGCGTGTTGGCGTTGCCTATGCACTCAATCCGAAGACAGTACTCCGCGCCAGTTACGGTGTGATGTTTACTCACGGTAACGGCGTCGGCGGCGGCACGAACTCCCGCACTGGCACCGGCACGCTGGGCTACAGTGCGTCTCCGAAGATCAGCTGGGTGCAGACCTCGGCCTACTCGGCTGCGACCAATCCCGTACTGGATGCAGGATTCCCAACCAGCCCGACCACGCCGTACTTCTCGACTAATCTGGCCCCGACGGTTGGAACCGGTTACTACATCGGTGGACCTTCTGGACAAGGCGTCAGCTATGGTGACACGTACCTGGGCGGACGCGCACCGGAGTATGTGAACTGGAGCGCAGGCTTCCAGCGTGAGATTACCCATAACCTCACACTGACAGCAAGCTATGTTGGATCGGAAGGCCACTTCGTTCAAGAAGATACTGCAAATGGACGCGGGCAATACATCAACCAGTTGAACCCGGTATTCCTGGCGGCAGGCGCCACACTGAGCGCTAAGGCAACTGTTGCGAATGTAGCAACTGCGGTGGCGGCAGCAGGCGTAGCGGCCCCGAACTACAATTCGGCAACCTTTGATCCGACACAAACAGTAGCGCAGGCGCTGAAGGCGTTCCCGCAGTATTCAGGCGTGAGCGATACATATGGCTACTACGCGAATACCAACTATCACGGGATGCAGCTGTCATTGGTACGCCGCGAGTCGCGTGGGCTCTCCTATATGGTGAACTACACGTATTCGAAGTCGATCGACAATGGCGGCACGTTCCGTTCCGGCTATGATATTCCTGCCCGGTACACCTATAGCGGAACGACGATGAATCACTTCCGTGCGGAGCGCAGCGAATCTACATCCAGTCAGCGGCAGCATCTTGCGATGACCGGTGTGTGGGCGTTGCCAATCGGCAAGGGCCGCCTGGGTGGCGGGAACGTGTATACCCGCAATATTCTGAGCGGGTTCAAGTTCTCCAGCACCTTCGTGGCGTACTCTGGATCGCCGCTGGCACTCACTGCTGCCAGTGCACAGTGCGGAACCAATGCTTCGCAGGGTACGTGCCTGCCGACATTGAATCCGGCTTTCACTGGGCCTGCACGCATCAATGGATCGTGGGGACAGGGCGTAACAGCTGCTGACGTCTCCAAGCGCTTTATTGATCCGACTGCGTTTGTTACCACCAGCCAGTCCACAGCGGCGACACCTTACTACGCGAATGCTCCCCGTACAGCCCCGTACAAGATATTTGGACCGGGCAACTACAACTGGGATATCAGCCTTCGTAGAGTATTCCCTCTTCACCTGTACAGCTCGAAGCTGACCATCGAAGGCGATCTGTATAACGTGACCAACCATACGCAGTTCACCGTAAACTCAAGCACCACGAGCTACCAGGGAGCCACGAGCGCAGGTACGTTTGGTCAGATCATCGGACAGACCAACAACCAGCGTCAGGCGCAATTCTCAGCGCGAATTGAGTTCTAACCAGGACGGTTCTCTAACTTTGCCGCCTGCTTTCGAGCAGGCGGCATTTTTTGTGCGTGGAGCAGCGAATGCTGCGCAGGACAGTCCAATAGGGAGACTTTACGGCACTGTGGACTGCGTTGCCGCGGGGAGGTGGGAACAAACGGGCGTAAGATCGGTGTCTATTGTGGGATGCCTGCCGTGATGGCGGGCGGGATTTGCTAACGATGCGAGAGGGCGCGGTGTGCGCCCAGGGAGAAATGAGAATGCTGACGACGAGAGCGATGCTGGCGGGGCGGGCGGCTGTATTGGCGGCGGTTTCATTGATGGCGGGCGGCGCGGGGGCGCAGCAGGGCGGGGCGGCGGCGACGACGCTCACCATCTACAACCAGGATTTTGCGCTGGCACGCAGCACGGTCGATCTTGACCTGAAGGCGGGCACGACCGAGGTGACGACGACCAATGTGACGCGGCAGCTAGAGCCGGATTCGGTGGTGCTGCGCGATCCGGCGGCGAGGATTCCGTTCAAGGTGGTGGAGCAGAACTACGACGCCAGCATTGTGACGCAGCAGTGGATGCTGCAGAAGTTCGAGGGGAAGACGATCGATTTCCAGGTGTCGCATGCGGACGCGCCGCCGACGATTGTGCAGGGAAAGATTCTGCGGGCGGATGATCCAGCGCTGATCGAAGTGAACGGGCACATGCAGTTTGAGTTGCCGGGGACGCCGCTGTTTCCTGCGTCGACCGATGGGCTGCTGCTGAAGCCGACGCTGCGCTGGCAGATCTATTCGCCGAAGGCTGCGAAGCTGCAGGCAGAGCTGGCGTATATCACGCACGGCATGAGCTGGCTGGCGACGTATAACGTGGTGGCTCCGGAGAGCAAGGATGTGACCGGAAGCGAGCGCGGCGACATCATTGGGTGGATCACGATCAAGAACAATACCGGCACGGACTTTGACGATGCGCGCGTCAAGCTGATGGCGGGGGATGTGGCGAAGATACAGCAGGCGACGGACCGGGTAGCGTTCATGGCGCGGGCTAAAGTCTCTCGTGGTGTAGTAGATGCAGCTCCACCACCGCCGGAAGTGTCGCAGCAGGCGTTTGACGATTTTCATCTGTATGACCTGAATCGCAATGTGAACCTGCGTGATGGCGAGACCAAGCAGGTGCAGTTCATGCAGGCCGCGGATGTGAACATGAAGCGGGTGTATGAGTATGACGGTAGCGGATTAGCGAGCAGAATCTACGGCGACAGCTATCATCAGACTGATTCCGCCTGGGCGCTGGGCAATCAGAACAAGAAGGTGAATGTCCGCATTGAGGTGAAGAATGCGGAGGCGAACCATATGGGGATGCCGCTGCCGGCGGGGCGGATTCGCGTGTACCGGCGCGATGACAAGGGCGGGATGGAGTTCGTGGGCGAGACGATGATCGACCACACGCCGGCGGAGGAGACGCTGAAGCTGGCGATTGGATCAGCGTTTGATGTGACGGGGGAGCGGAAACAGACCGACTTCCACGTGGACACGAAGGGGCGGAGTATGGACGAGAGCTTTGAGGTGAAGGTGAAGAACCAGAAGGCTTCGCCGGCGACGGTGAACGTGGTGGAGCACCTGAGCCGCAGTATGAACTGGCAGATGATGAAGAAGAGCGACGAGTACACCAAACGCGACAGCAACACGGTGGAGTTTCCCGTGGTGGTGCCTGCGCATGGGGAGAAGACGGTGACGTACTCGGTGCATTACTCCTGGTAGGGGCGGAGTAGCATTCTAAGGTATGAAGCGAAAACTGCTCAAATGGGTACTGGGTTGGGCGGTCGCGGGACTGATAGTGCCACCTTTAATCCTGCTACAAAGCACTCTTTCGCACTCAGGATTCGGCATGGTTGATATGGTGTTGTGGCCGAGTTCCATTGGATTGATGGCGGTTGCTGATGCGCCAACGCCATACGGCAAGCTGGATCTAGCTGAGATATATGCCATGCTGATTGCCGTGAATGGAGCTCTCTATTTACTGGTCGGCCTTGTGACATCTCCAGTAGTTTTTCTTGGGTTGCGTGCGCGACGGAACGAACGTTGACAATTGCGCAGCAAGCCGCTTGCATCGGTCGTTTCTGCGGCGGTATCTGCGGCGGTACATGGAATCAAGAATGCTAATAAGCATCTAGGACTGAGAGCCGAGAATGATATTGGCTTTGGCGTAAACATACTCTCTTCTATTAAAAGCACCATCCTGCATCTTTAGCCTGTAGCCGCATTTGCGGCGCGCGGCGTATTGGGCAGGAGCTTTTGAGGAGATCCGATGCCGTTCCGCCGCAGCCGACTCGCGTTCCAATCTGCCGTAAGCATGCGCTCTTTGTTGCAGTTGCGCCGAATGGGGACGCCGTTGGCTACAGTGTTTATGCTGCTGGGAGCAAGCGTTTCTCCGCGGGTGTGCGCGGCGCAGACGATGCCGGTGCAGACGGCGGATTTTGGCGCGGTCGCAATTGGGGCGAGCGCGAAGACGGCTGCTATCACATTCAGCTTTAGTGCGCCGGTGACGGTGAGTGCGATCCAGGTGGGAACGCAGGGCGAAGCAGGGCTGGACTTCACGGTGGCACACGGCGATGCGGGAAGCTGCGCTGCGGGAAGCTATGCAGCGGGCGCGAGCTGCACGGTGAACGTGAATTTTGTGCCGACGACGGCGGGACTGCGGTCCGGCGCGGCGGTGCTGTTTGGTACGGACGGCATGCCGCTGGCGATACAGCGGGTGAGCGGGACGGGCGTGGGCCCGGTCGCGGTCTTCAATCCGGGAAGCTTGCAGACGACGGTGGCGACGCTGGCGAATGCGCTGGCCGTGGCGGTGGATGCGAGCGGCAACCGATTTGTGGCGGACACGGGTAACGGGCGCATTGTGAAGATCAATGCAGCGGGCGCGCTGACCACGGTGGCGAGCGGGCTGAGTAATCCGGTGGCGATTGCGGTGGATGCCGCGGGCAATCTGCTGGTGGCCGATGGGGCGCTGGGCGAGGTGCTGCTGTTTGCGCGCGGCGTGAACGGCATTGCGACGACGCCGATTGTGATTGCAGACAATCTGAGCGGCATTGCAGGACTGGGGATTGAAGCGGACGGGAATGTGGTGGTATCGCTGGCAGCGTTGCAGCAGGTGGTGGAGCTTGCAAAGCAGGGGCAGCCGCAGGTGCTGGCGACGTTTGCTGCCGGGTTTACGCCGGGTGCGCTGGCGGTGGATGGCCAAGGGAACATCCTGGTGAGCGCGACGGATGCAGGCAGCGTTGCGAAGATCGCGAAGGGCAGCGCGCCGATAACGATTCTGAGTGGACTGAAGGGGCCTGCGGGGCTGGCGGTGGATGCGGCGGGCGATATCTACGTGGCGGAGCGGTATGGCCACGATGTAGTGGAGTTCAGCGGGCAGAAGCGGAAGACGCTGGCGAAGTTTGTGGCAGCCAATGCGGTGGCGCTGGAGCCGGATGGCAGTGTGGCGGTGGTGACGGCTGCGAGTGGGTTGGTGGAGATCTACCGCACCAATGTGGCCGCGGATTTTGGTTCGCTAGCGAACCGCATGCGGCTGGACAGCACAGTGCAGAACATCGGCAATGCGCAACTGGCGCTGAACAGCGTGCAGGTGAGCACGCTGACGGCGGGCGTGAGTGGAGCGTTTGCACAAACTGCAACTGGAGCGCAGGATTGCGCGGCCGGCGAAACGCTGGCAGCGGCACAGAGCTGCTCGCTGACGGTGCAGGCTGCACCACCGGTCAAGGCAACGGTAACGGCCACGCGGGTTAGCGGGCAGGCGCTGCTGCTTTCCAACACATTGAATGCGTTGAACGCTCCCAGCACGTTGCACATGAACGCGGCGGGCCTGGATGCGCTGGTGTTTACGCCTGCGCCGACTGCGAGCGTGAGTGCAGGAACATCGCCGGGCGTCGTCACGGTATCGGCTGAATCGCTGGGCGTGGTGGACGCCACGAATACGGCGACGATCACGCTGACGGTGACGCTGCCGGATACTTCGACGCTGACGTATAACGTGGCGGCGGTGAGTGGCGTGGCCACGTTTGATCTATCGAGCGTGCATCTGACCGAGGCGGGCAATACTGTGTTCACCGTATCGGATGCCGCGGGCGATACGGGCGCCACGGCGACGACGCAGGTACTGCCGTTGACGACAGGCGCAAGGATCGTGGTGTCAGGCTATCCATCGTCGGTGCTGGTGGGCGTTGCGCACAATGTGACGGTGACGGTGGAGGATGCGTACAACAACGTGGCCACCGGGTATACGGGTACGGTCACGGTGTCGAGTTCCGATGCGGCGGCCAGCATCTCGCCGGTGAGCTACAACTACACGGCCAGCGACGCGGGCACGCATGTGTTTGTGGTGCAGATGAATACCGCGGGAACACAGAGCATCTCCGCTACGAACGGCACGGTGAATGGAAGCCAGCTGAATATCGCGGTATCGACGCCGGGAACAGCGGCTCTGAGCGTAGACGCGCTGGGCACGACGGCCCCGGTATCGACGATTGCGCGCGGCAACGGGGTGACACTGCGCGCGTTGATGACCAAGGGCGGTGGCGGAGCGATCTATCCGGGGACGATCACGTTCGTGGACCTGAATCTTCCGTCTACCGATCAGATGGTTGGCACGGCGCAGTTGCTGGCGAACGGCACGGCGGCGTTGAGCCTGACGCCAGCGCTGGGTACGCACACATATCGCGCAATCTTCAACGGAACGAAGACGCAGCCGAGTAATGTGTCGTCATCGCAATCGCTGGCAGTGACGGGGACGCTGGGTTCTGCTGTAACGCTGGCTGCCAGCGGCACACCGGCGGATTACACGATGACGGCCACGGTGCTGGGTTATGGGTTCTTGACGGCGCCGACGGGAACGTTGAGCTTCCAGGACACGACGAACAGCAATGCGGTGGTGGGTACTGCCAGTCTGGCGGGAGCGACATTTACAACGACGCAGGTACCGCAGGCTACAGTAACTACGGGTGCATCACCCGTTGCAATTGCTACGGGCGATTTCAACGGCGACGGAATTGCCGATGCGGTGATCGCGAACAGCAGCGATGGCACGTTGACGGTGCTACTGGGTAATGGCGACGGCACATTCTTCAAGGCCGGGAACATCAACGCAGGCGGCACGCCGGCATCGGTTGCGGCAGCGGATCTGAACAACGACGGCATTCTGGATCTCGCAGTGCTCGACAATGCGAGTGGAGCCGTGAAGATTTTTCTCGGGAATGGGGATGGCACGTTCACCGCGGGGAGCGTGGTTGCGGTTGGGGCGAGCCCCAACGCAATTTCAGCGGGCGATCTGAATAACGACGGCAATATTGATCTTGCGATCTCGCTGGGGAGTTCGGACAGCGTGGCTCTGTTGCTGGGCAATGGCGACGGTACGTTCACCGCCGGGACGACGGTGACGGGAGTGGGCAGCGCACCGACGCAGGCGCTGATTACAGACGTCAACCATGATGGTAATGCTGACCTTGTAATCGCGCACAATGGCGCGAACACGATCACCGTCGAACTGGGTGCAGGAGATGGCACATTCAGCCCTGCGGCTAACTCGCCGTTTGCCGTGGGATCGCATCCTGTCTCAGTGGCTGCTGCCGATTTGAACGGCGACGGCAACGTTGATCTTGCAGTCAGCAACTCCGGTGACAACACCGTTGACATTCTGCTGGGCGACGGACACGGCAACTTTGTGCAGAGCGGCGCGCCGATCCCGGTGGGTGGTGCGCCGAATTCGATTGTTGCGGCAGACTTCAACCAGGATGGTACGGTCGATCTGCTTACCGCCAATGCTTCCGGCAACTCCATCACGGTATTGAGCAACAACGGCAGCGCAGGCTTTACCACAGGGGCCACACTGGCTACAGACGCCGGAACGGCGGGCCTGGCGGTGCTGGATCTGAATGGTGATGGACGACTGGACCTGCTGGCGACGAACTCCACTGCGAATACCGCGAGCGTGTTTCTGACAGCACAGACCGCGAGCGTGAGCGTGACCAACATTACGTTTGCCGCGACCGGGTCGCATCTGGCGGATGCGGTGTACGGCGGCGACAGCAATTACCAGACCAGCACATCCAACATGGTGAGCCTGACCAGTAATACGGCCAGCACGACAACGACGCTGGTTGCATCGCCGGTAAGCCCATCGGTGTATGGACAGACGGTGACGCTGACGGCGAGCATTACGCCGACGCTAAGCTATGGCGTGAGCATAGCGGGCACGGTAACGTTCTTCGACAACGGCGTGCAGATCAATGCGCCGATCGCGGCCAGCGGTGGCGCGGTCAGCCTGACACTGCCGCTGCAGGCGCTGGGCGGGCATGTCTACATGGCGGTCTACTCCGGTAGCGCGGGATTTACGCCGAGCACATCGGTGCAGCTGCCGTATACGGTTGCCATGAGCCCGGTGACGGTGACGGCTCCTGTATACAGCGGACAGTATGGCACGAGTGGCTCATGGAATGTAACGGTGAATGCGCCGTATACGATGACCGGGCAGAGTATGCCGACGGGGACGATCAGCTATCAGTTCCCAGGCTTCGCGGTACAGACGGCGCCGCTGGCGCTGGGCGCGGCGACGATCACGGTTCCGGCGGGATTGCCGGTGGGAACGGCAATGTTGATCGTGAGCTACAGCGGCGATGCGAATTACCAGAGCACGAGCGGCGCACTGAGCTACACGATCAGCGGAGCCCCGCTGACGGTGACGGTGGATAGTGCAACGCGCGTGTATGGCACGGCGAACCCAGCGTTTACCGGAACGATTACCGGCGCGGTGAATGGCGATACGTTTACCGCGGTGTATTCGACGACGGCGACGGCGGCGAGTGCGGTGAGCACGTATCCAATCACGGCAACGCTGAGCGGAGCGAACCTGGCGAACTATACGGTGACGGTGGTGCCGGGAACACTGACGGTGACGGCGGCTCCGCTGACCATTACGGCAGCGAATGCAACGCGCGCGTATGGCACGGCGAATCCAACGTTCAGCGGCAGCATCGCGGGAGCGTTGAATGGCGACGTGCTGACGCTGGGCTTTACTACCACGGCGACGGCGACGAGCAATGTGGGCACATATCCGATCATTCCGGCAGTGAGCGGGGCGGCGGCAGGGAACTACACAGTTACGGTGGTGAACGGAACGCTGACGATTACGGCACTGGGCATCACGATTACCGCAGATAACGCGACGAAGCTCTATGGTGCGGTGAATCCGGTATTTACCGGGACGATTACTGGGGCTCCGGCGAACTCTGGACTGACGGTGACGGGAACGACGACGGCGACGCAGTTCAGCGCGGTGGGCACCTACGCGATTGTGCCGACACTAAGCGGCAGTACCGCGGGCAACTACACGGCGACCACGGTAAATGGAGTATTGACCATCACGCAGACGCCTACGACGACGCTGCTGATAAGTTCTGCGCCGAGCCAGGTGTATGGGCAGAGCGTGACGTTTACTGCGACGGTAACGCCGTCGATGGCGGGCGTGCCGACGGGAACGATCACGTTCCGCGATGGCGCGGTGCTGCTGGGGACGGTGTCGCTGGCGAATGGGACGATCAGCCTGCCGACGGCGGGGCTGGCGGTGGGTACGCACACCATCACGGCGAGCTACAGCGGGGATACGAATTTTGGCGCATCGGCTTCGAACTCGATTGCGCAGATCGTGACGAAGGCGACGCTAACGGTGACGGTGAACAATGCAACGCGGGTGTATGGCACGTCCGATCCTGCGTTCACCAGCACGATAACGGGCGCGTTGCCGGGCGATGTGTTTAGCGTGACCTACACGACGAATGAGACCGTGACCAGCGGCGTGGGGGCGTACATCATTACGCCAGCGGTGACGGGCACGGCGCTGGGCAACTACGACGTGGTCTATGTGCCGGGAACGCTGACGGTGACGGCGGCTCCGCTGACGATCACGGCGGCCAATGCGACACGGCAGTACATGGCGGCGAACCCAACATTTACCGGCAGCATAACCGGTGCGCTGAACGGAGATACGTTTGCGCTAAGCTTTACCACGACGGCGACGAGCACCAGCGACGTGGGAACGTATCCCATTATTCCGGCGGCGAGCGGCGCCAATCTTGCGAACTATACCGTGACGGTGGTGAATGGAACGCTGACCATCACGCCGGCGACCGGCATCGTGATTACGGCGGGCAATGCGACGCGGCCATATGGGACGGCGAATCCGGTGTTCACCGGTACGGTGAGCGGCACGTTTGCGAACCTGGGGCTGACGGTAACGGGAACGACGACGGCGACACTGACGTCGGATGCGGGAACGTATGCGATCATCCCGGTACTGAACGGTGTGAACCCGGCGGACTATATTGCAACGCTTGTGAATGGTGTGCTGACGGTAGCACCGGCGGGAACAAGTATTGTGCTGGTCTCGACGAATCCCACGGCAATACTGGGCGCGAATGTGAACCTGACGGCGATAGTGACTTCAGCGACGACGGGAACGCCAACGGGGCAGGTCTACTTCTACACGGGCACGACGTTCCTGGGGGCGAGCCCGCTCTCCGGCGGCGTAGCGGCGCTGACGACGAATGCAATTCCGCTGGGCAGCAATACGCTGACGGCACGATATAACGGGAATATCGATTTCACGTCGAGCATCTCGAACAGCGTGATCGAAACAGTGCAATCGAACACGCTGATTGTGCAGGTGGGCAATGCGACGAGGGCGTATGGGACGGCGAACCCGGCGTTTACCAGCACGATCACGGGCGCTCTGGCGGGCGATACGTTCAGCGTGAGTTACAGCACGTCTGCAACGGCGACGAGCCTGCCGGGAAGCTATGTGATCAATGCAACGGTGACGGGCGCGAACATCGGCGCGTACACGGTGACGGTGATTCCGGGTGTGCTGACGATTACGACGCCGGTACTGACGGCGTCTGCGAACAGCTTTACGCGGTCGTACGGCGCGGCGAATCCAACCTTTACGGGAACGGTGACTGGCGCGGTGAATGGCGACACGTTCACGGAGACGTTCACCACGACAGCGACTTCGACGAGCCTGCCGGGAACGTACGCGATTGTTCCGGTGGTGAGCGGCGCGAACCTGGCGAATTACACGCTGAATATTGTGCCGGGTGTGTTGACGATTACGCAGACGGGCGCGACGCTGCTGCTGCAGGCCAGTTCGACGACAACAGCGTATGGCGCGCCGGTGGTGCTGACCGCGGTGCTATCGGGACAGAACAACGTGGTGCCGACGGGCAACGTGTTGTTCTATGACGGCAGCATTCTGCTGGGTACGGTGACTTCAAGCAATGGCATTGCATCGCTGACGGTATCGACGCTGGCGGCGGGTGTGCACGCACTGACGGCGCAGTCTGCCGGAGATGCAAACTACGGGCCGGCGCTCTCTAACCAGGTGGTGGAGACGATTACGGGCACGGTCAGCGGCAGCGGAGATTACACGGTGACGGCATCGCCCGCTAGCCTGACGATCAAGCAGGGAGGCACGGGATCGACCGTGCTGACGATTACGCCGATCAACGGCTATACCGGACAGCTCACACTGAATTGCCTGACGCTGCCGCAGTATGCTTCGTGCGCATTCAGCCCGATGACGGTGACGCTGAATGGAACGTCGGCGGTGGCAGTTGGGTTGACGGTGAGCACCAGCGCGAAGATTGCCGCGGTGGAACAGCCGGGCAGGATGAGCGGCATCCGCTTTGCGGGATTCGCATTCCTGCCAGCGATGCTGCTAGCCGGTGTAGTCTGCTTCCGTCGCAGATGGATAGCGGGAATACGGCTGGCGGTGGTGCTGCTGGGCGTGGTGGCGATGTGCTCACTCTCAGGCTGTGTGAAGGTGACTACGGGTAGCGGCAGCAGCAGCGGCGCTGTGGGGCTGACGCCGGTTGGTACCACGACGACGACGGTGACGGTGTCTCCCGTGAACGTGACGACGGGTGTGTATCACACGCTGCCGATCACGTTGACGGTGACGCAGTAGGGGAATACCTCAGGGGCTGAAGCCCGGATTTGCGGCGATGGAGAGTGTGCGGGCTAAAGCCCGCACCTACCTCAATGCAATTCAGTAGCATCCGCAGATAGAATTCACAACTGGGCGTTTGCTGATGAAAATCTGTCCATATGTAATTCAGACTCATCCAGACCTGGCTATTGGCACTAGGCAGGAAGGACCTTCAGGCGGATACGAAGCTCTTTGCCCGGCTGCATGGCGATGGCGAGCGGTACACATTCGAAGCCGGGGACGAGGTTGAAGGTGCGCGCTTCGGGTACGGGTTCGAAGCCATGCGGTGCATCGATGCTGACAACTACCGTGCCCTTTGGTTTGCGGATAGAGATTGTGTGATCGCTTGGCCGCTCAATGACTTCCCCCGTGCGTGAGATGACTGGCAGGATGAAGCGGAGTAAGCCATCGAAATTGTGCGCTGCGCCAGCGGTAGCCGTGATATCGACGATGGATGCGTAGAGGAAATAGGAGAGGTGGTAACGAACCTCTTCGCTGCTGACCGATTGGCGGCTGGCGGTGAGCATGCGGCCATCTGCATCGAAGGCGATGCTGGTGGGTGATGCTTTGGCAAGAGTCTGTGCGGCGAAATCGTTCACACTCGTATAGGTGTTCGTACCGCTGACGTATTCGATGCGCGGTGTGAGCGACATGTGGGGCTTGTCCAGGAATGCCTGCTGGTTGGAGATCTCGATCATCGAGTACTCCGTCATGCTGGCGGTGAGCAGGGGGCCGGCGTCGCAGTGATAGAGGAATGAGAGCGCGCCGCCGGAGACGTGGCCGCCTTTGGTGCTGCCGTTGGTCTGCACCTCTTCCACATAGTTGAAGTCGTAGCCGGTCACGGTGGCGCGCCAGTCGCCGATGGCGGCGAGATGGGTGGCAATCTCGGGATAGGTTTTCAGGCCGTAGGCGGCATCGCGCGGGAGCTTGGTGCGCTGAGTGACGGCGAGTTGGGCTTGGCCGCGATCGAGCACGGTGGCCAGCGCTTTGGCGTGGGTGAAGGTGTGATGAATGCAGGCGCGGTCGCCGTGGTGGAAGTAGTCGGGACCGCCGTAGAGCAGGCCATCGTGGGTGCAGGCGGCCATCAGCTCCAGATTGCGCTGTGCGGCTTCGCGGAAGGCGGGGTCGTGCGCGGCGAGCAGGACGTAGGCGGGGTGACAACCGTCCGCGGTGCGGCTGCCCCAGTAGCTCCACTTGTAGTTGCGCGTGCCCCAGCTATTGTCCCAGCCGCCATCAGGCAGCATGAACTCCAGGTGCGAGCGCAGCGCGGCGACGGCCTGGTTGAGCACAGGCGCGTCGTTGGTGAGCAGGGCGTAGAGAGCGAGCGCGGGCAGGGACTCTTCGACGTTGTAGCCGAGATCGACGGGGCGGCAGCCTTTGGGGGTGACGCTGCGCTGGGGATGGCCTTCGCCGAAGAGGAGGTTGTTGGGCGTGAAGTAGGCGAGCGCCTGGTGCGCCATGTCGTGGGCGCGTTCGGTGTAATGCGCGTCGCCCAGTACCTGGCCGCAGAGAGCGAAAGCGAGCGATGAGGTGATGGGGTAATTGATGTTGCCGGTCTCGATGGTGATGAAGCCGTCGAGGAACTTTGCGGCGCGGGAGAGGCGATCCGTCCACTGGCGGCGGGTGGCGGCATTGAGCAACGAGCCGTGGTGCTGCAGGGCTTCGGCGAGCGCGATGGTGCGGAAGACGGTGATGCCTTTCCAGGAGCTGAGGGTAATGTCGTTGGCCCAGCTGCCGTCGTCGCGGCTGAGGTTCAGCTCAGACCAGGCGTGGACCTGCAGGGCGGCGCGCAGGTACTTCGGGTTGCCGGTGGTGTGGGCGACACGGAGCAGGGGATAGACCGCGTCTGCGCAGCGGCCATGCAGGATGCCGCAGGCAGGGCAGAGAAATGCTCCGTGCAGCGCGGGATCGCTGATGGTGGTGATCTGGTGGGCGAGCAGGCCATCGCACCAGTGTTGCAGCAGCGTGGAATAGAGCGCGGAGCCCTGCGCCGGGTGCAGAGGAGCGCTGTGCGCGGGAGCTGCTGCGGCGAGTGCGGGAAAGGCGAGATTGGCGCCGAGGGCCGCGGCTCCAGTGGCGGAGAGGCGGAGCAAGTCGCGGCGACTTAGTTCGTGCTGAAAACTATGCATCGACATGCAGGGAATAGTACTTGATGCGGGTAACGACGCGCTATGTTTCGGAGGAGCCGGCGGAGAGGTTCCAGCGCTTGAGGAAGAGATCCATGGAGCCGCCCTGCAGGGCGATGGAGAAGACGACCACGATGTAGGTGGTGGCGAGGATCCAGGTGCGGCCAGCGGAGGCGGGAACCAGCAACGCCAGCGCGATGGAGAGACCGCCTCGTAGACCGCCCCAGCTCAGAATCAGGATGGAACTGCGCGTCTGCGGGCGCAGCAGACGGATGAGGCCGATGAGCAGGGCGACGATGGCGAAGCGGACTCCGGTTACGACGACGATGGCGGTGAGGCCGGAGCGCTGGGAGGTGGCGGGGAAGGAGATGGCGAGAACCTCCAGTCCGAGGAGGACGAAGAGGATGGAGTTCTGCACCTCATCGACGAGCTCCCAGAACTTGTCGATGCTTTCATGGGCGATCTCGGAGCGTGGGTGGTTCATGTTGAAGCGGCGCAGAGCGAGCGCCGCGGCGACGGCTTCCAGGGGGGCGGAGACGTGGAGCAGCTCAGCCAGCGCGTATCCGCCCATGGCGAGAGAGAGGGTAAAGAGAATCTCAACCTGGTAGGACTGCACGCGGCGCATAAGGGCGGAGGTGGGCCAGGCGGTGATGATGCCAAGTGCGAGGCCGCCACCGGCTTTTACTACGAGAGAGAGGGCAACCTGCGAGATGGTGGGTGTGGCTCCGCGGGAGGCGTCGAGCAAGGCGAGGAAGAGTACGGCGCCGACGCCGTCGTTGAACAGGGATTCGCCGGCGAGCTGGGCCTGTACGTTGCCGGGTACGCCGACGCGGCGCAGCATTTCCAGGACGGCAATGGGGTCAGTGGGGGAGATGAGGGCGCCGAAGAAGAGGCAGGAGAGCCAGCCGGCGTTAATGCCGAGAGCCAACAGGCCCCAGTGCATGAGTACGGCTACCAGAGCGGCGGCGAAGACGGTGCCGAAGAGCGAGAGGATGGTGACGACGAGTTTTTCGCGCGCCAGCAGCTTGAGATCGAGCAGGAAGGCGCCGGCGAAGAGCAGAAGCGGCAGCATGCCGTGCAGGATGAGGCGTTCAAAGTTGATCTGCTGGACGAGGCCGGTGGCCCAGGCCTGCAGGCCGGGGGTGTGTTCGCCGAATACAATCAACGCGATGGAGCAGGTGCCGGTGAGCGCCATGGTGCCGATGGTGATGGGTAATTTGAGCCAGCGCGAGCTGATCCATCCGAAGAGGGCGGCGGTGCACAGCAAAAGACTTACAAGTGCCAGCGGCGTCATGCGCGGAGATTCCTTAGGTTAAGTTAACCCTGCAGGTCTTCAAGATACCAGCAGGCGCTTTACCGGGTGGGGCTGATGGATGTAATAATCGATTTTCTGTGTCTTACATTGAGTCTGCATCGTCTCCCCAATAGCTACATGTTTTTCAGGAGCAATCTCATCGTGCTACGTCGTATCGCTGTCTTCGTTCTCGTCGCGTGCTTCACGGTAGTATTTCCGGTCATGATGCAGGCGCAGGCCGCGCCTGCGGCGCCGGAAGGTGTGACACCAGGGGCTGTATTCCATGTGCAATCTCGCCTGGTGGTGCTGGATGTAGTGGTGACGGATGCGCAGGGGAAGCCGGTGAGCGGGCTGACGCGCAACGATTTTGCGGTCTTTGAAGACAAGCAGCCGCAGACCGTCAAATTTTTTGAGCAGCCTACGGTGCATGAGCTGCCCGCGACGACGAAGCCCGGTGCGGCTTTCAATTCGGAAGACACGCGCGGGTATGGGCAATCGCCTGTGACCGTGCTGGTGCTGGACGAACTGAACACGCATTTTGCAGATACGGATTTTGCCAAGCGGTCGCTGCGAGAGTTTTTGACGAGCCGGCCAGCTACGCTGAATGAACCGACCATGCTGGTTGCGGTGGGTGATAAGAAGTTCCAACTGCTACAGAACTTTACGCGGAACCGGGCTGCGCTGCTGGCGGCACTGGAAGCACATAAGGCGAGCTATAGCTGGAAGCTGGAGCTGGGCAAGGGAGTAGGCCCAGAGTCAGTGGAGCGGCTGGATCTCTCTATTAGCGCATTGGAGCAGATTGCGCAGTCGACGGCGCGCATTCCAGGCCGCAAGAACCTGGTGTGGGTGGGGCAGGGGTTCCCATCGCTGGACCCGGCGGGGATTTCACCGGCAGACAGCAGGAAGATCACGGAAGTGCTACAGCATGTGACGGATACGCTGCTGGATACACGGGTGACGCTGTATGCGGTGGATCCAACATCGAATGCTACGGGGGATACGGAGATTACGGACCCGGATCAACTTATGTTCGCGAGGATGACTGGCGACAGCACGGGCAGGCTGATGGATCCATTCAATCAGCAGCTGGATTTTGACCGGCTGGGGCCAGTGACGGGTGGGCGCGTGCTGCGCGGGACTAACGACATTGATCAGCAGATCGCAGCGAGCGTGGAGATGGGTGAGCACTTTTATACACTCGGCTACACGCCGACCAATACGAGCGAAGCCGACAGCGCCTTCCGCAAGATCACGGTGAAGTGCCTGAAGCCGGGAGTGAGCATTATGACGCGCGATGGTTACTACGCTGGTGCATCGGCGCGGCAGAAGAGCGCCGATAACGTGGCGTTTGACCTGAATAATGCGGTGATGGCGGACATGCTGTTCACGGCGCTGCATATCCGTGTAGAGCCAATTGGCAACGATGAGTATTCCGTGCATGTGGCTGCACCCGGACTGACCTGGTCGGGGATTGATGCCAGTGGCGAACATGTGGCAGAGGCTGAGGTGCTGGGAGCGAGCCTGTCTGCCAAGAATGATGTGCTGGCACACACGCTGCATACGATGAAAGCCACGGCGAGGGCGGCAGCCAACGTGCATTCGCCGTCGCTGCCCGCGGACTTTACCATCAGCCTGCTACGTCCCAAGGGTACAGTGCGCATGCGGTTTATTGTGCGGGATACGAGCAGCGGCAGCATGGGAAGCTTCGATCTGCGGCTGCCGCAGTAGTGGGCAGGCAGTGAGCGGTCGCACGCAGCTCTGCTAAAATTCTGGAAACGACATCATCCTGAGGTATCCCTCATTACGACGAGGGATGAGTGAAGGTTTGCTGCAAAACCCGTAAATAGTTGACTAGCCAGTGAAGCGGTTCGGCGGAACTGCTTTTTTTGGCACATTCGACGAAAAATAACTTGGCATTTGGGTAGTTGGCACCTATACTCGACGTTCTTCCTCTTATTCGGGTACGCAATCCGCAAGCAAAATGGATGCGCGCTAAGTTTAACTTTCTCACTGCGTTGGAGCTACACAAAATGCCGTCTTTCGCCCGTTCCGTCAGTCGCGTCCTTTGTTGTTCGTTGATCGCAGCCGCAACCGCTCTTTTTGCGAGCTCCAGTGCGTGGGGCCAGGCTGCACCGCAGTTGTTGCCCTACATTGTGACAACCGTCGCCGGCAATGCCCCGACGTCACCAGCTACGGTGCTGCCGACCTATGCGGTGGGCACGGCGTGCCCGAGCGGCAATGGCCGGGTGGCGACAGATACGCTGGGCGACGGCTGCCTGGCGACAGAAGTGGTGCTGAGCAATCCGCGCTATGTGACCGAAGACGCACAGGGCAATATTTACTTTTCAGACAGCACGAACGCCCGCATTCGCCGCATTGAGATGAATAACCAGGCGACGCTGGGCGTGATTACGACCTATGCAGGCGGCGCGACGAGCTCGCCCGCATCTACCGCGACCTGCAATCCGCTGGGCACCACTCTTACCGATACGCTGGGCGACGGCAATCTCGCCACTGCGGTTAAGCTGACGACGCCTTCCGGGCTGGTTTTTGATGCATCTGGAAACCTCTACTTTGCTGACAGCGGAACCGACACGGTGCGCAAGATTGATGCGACAACCAAGATCGTTTCGCTGATAGCCGGAAATTGCACCAGCACGTACGGTTACGCAACTAACAGCACAACGCCGGCAGTGACCATCAATGCGGCGACTCAGAGCTACCTGAACTTCCCATATGGTCTGGCGCTGGACGGCAACGGTGCACTGTACATTGCGGATGAAGGTAATCAGGCGGTGGAAGTCGTGAATCTGACGACGTCTACGATCACACGGAACGGTGTAACGGTTCCTGCAGGAACGATCGCGAAGGTGCTTGGGTACGGCAGTTTGAACGCAAAGACAGCATTGAACCCTGCAAGTGCGACTGACTGCCCGAACTTTACAGCAGCAGCGACCGGCAGCCGCGGAGGATGTTACTATCCGGCGGCGAATGCGATGGTTGCCGGTTACGTTGGTGTGGCCAACTCGACGAACCTGGACAATCCCTACGATGTTGCCGTGGATGCGGCCGGCAATCTGTATGCTGACAACACGTATCCCTATCAGGCAGTTGTTGTGAATAGCGCGGGCATGGTTACGCAGTATGCCGGCATATCGAATAGCAAGCTTAGTGGAACCAGCTCTAAGCGCGGACCAGCGCAGACTGTGGCAATGGGAAGTGATTATGGCCTTTCCATCGACAAGGGTTTGTATCCGGCGGCACCCAACGTCTACGTGTCTGACGCCAGCAATGGGATGGTATGGCGCGTAGATGGTTCTACGAAGACTTCCTACCAGGTGGCAGGTGCAACTTCGACTTCGCTCTGCGCGCTGGCAGGGGACACGATCGGCGATGGATGTCCGGCGAACAATGCCAGCTTCTCTGTGGTGAGCGGATCGGGTGCGACCCTTTCGTATGGCACTAATGGCCTGTTTGCCGATAACTACAGCAACCTGATCGTGGCCGACGGGAACAATAAGCTGATTCGCGAGATTTCCAGCGGAACGCAGTTTGGCACTATCAACGGATCAAAGCCGGTGCAGACGCTGGAAGTGCACTTTGACGCGGGGGACACGTTCTCTTCGTCAGTGACTGCAGCTACGATCACCGCGGGCGCCACGAACTTTACCGTAGGCAGCTTCTCCGCTGCGAATTGCACGACGAACAGCGATACCACGACGGATTGTCTGCTGACGCTGCAGGCAAATCCGACGACGCCGGGTGCATTCACCGGCACACTGCAGATTGTGAGTGGAGCGGGTAAGACAAGCACGTTCCCGCTGAGCGGCTACTATGTCAACTTTGTATCGCCGACGAAGACGTTCATTTCCTTTACGGCGGGAGGATGCTCTGTTACCTCGACCGGTAGCGGAAGCCCGACGGCGATCACGGCGAAGGTAAAGGGCCAGGTCAACGGTGTAGCGACGGGGAACGTACAGTTCTTCGTGGATGGTACGCAGGTAGGAGCCAGTGCTCTGAATAGCGCGAATCTGGCGGTGTTCTCGTATACGTTCCCAGTGGGATCGCATACGGTGTATGCAACCTATGCTGGCGACCCCAACTTTGCCACTTCTACTTCGGCGACGAGCACGATTGCATCAACAGCGCCGAGCTTTACGATGACGATAGCAAGCGCCCAGCAGAATACGGTGCTCGCGGGGCAGACGGCACTCTATGCCATGGCCGTGAATTCTGTTGCGTATAGTGGTTCGATCAACTTCTCATGTTCCGGTCTGCCGTCAGGCGCAGCATGTGTCTTCTATCCGGGGGATCCAGCTTTGCCAACCAATACGCTTGGTGTGACGCCATGCGGTGGTCCGTATACTGAAGCGCTCTCTATCACGACGACGCAGTCGCAGCCGGTGGTATACGGCATCGGGGCGTTCGGAAGGGGTAAGTGGGCGGTGATGGGTATGCTGCCTGCGATCCTGATGGGTATGTTGATCCTGTTCCGCCGCCGCAAATCTCCGCTGAAGTACAGCGGCGTGCTGATGGCGCTGGCGTTGCTGATAGCCAT
The DNA here is from genome assembly GCA_031296355.1 of Acidobacteriaceae bacterium. The sequence goes on along the minus strand of JARLFX010000115.1, from coordinate 5,318 downwards.
GTCAAGCACGGTTGGCTGCGGCAAGGACTTTGGTGCAGCCGCTCCGGGTACGCCGTCGGGTACGAGCACGGTTACGATTACCGGCATTACCGGCAGCGGCGTAACGCAAATACAGACGGTCACCCTGACGGTGAAGTAACGAAACAGGCTGCGGCAGGGAGACGGTAGCAAGTCTCCCTGCCGCGAGCTTCTAACACTGGTCTGCTACAGCAGGCCAAATGAGTTGGATTTATCTTAGGAGAGCCTCTGATGCGCCGTATTTTCTCGAAGGCATTGTGTGTTTTGTTTTTCGCATTCGTCTGTGTCTGTACCGTTCCCGCATTCGCGCAGTCGGCCACGACGGGCGCGGTTGGCGGCACGATCTATGACCCCAGCGGTTCGGTGCTGGCGGGCGTTCAGATCACTGCGGTGAACGCGGCTACGGGTGAGAGCCGTACGACGGTGACGAAGGAGAGCGGCGAATACCGCATCACGGACTTGCCGCCTGGCACCTATACGGTGACGGTTACGGCGACGGGATTCCAGACCTACAAGGCCGTGCAGGTGCCGGTGGCTGTCGGAACGATGTCGGACATCGCGCCGAAGCTGACCGTGGGCAATGTGTCAGAGACGGTGGAAGTGACGGACGAGACGCCGTTGATGCACACGCAGTCTTCTGAAATTTCAAGCGTTGTAGACCAGAACATGGTGGACAACCTGCCGATCAATGGCCACCGCTACTCAAACTTCGCGCTGTTGACGCCGGGTGTGATTGTGGGCGATCCGGACGGCCTGGGATTGCTCAGCTTCCGCGGTGTGAATTATTTGCTGAACAACTCCACCGTAGACGGCATGGACGATAATCAGGCGTACTTCTCGGAGCAGCGCGGGCGTACGACGGTATCGTATTCTTTCGCGCTGGCTGCCGTGCAGGAGTTCCAGGTGAATACCTCGAACTACTCGGCTGAATATGGTCGCGCGGCTGGCGGCGTTACCAATACCGTGACCAAGAGCGGCGGTAACAAGCTGCATGGGGAGCTCTATTTCTTCGACCGCGATAATACGCTGGGCTCTAAAAATCCGTATACCAACGTGACGAGCGAGCAGCCGGTGGGCAGCGGCAACTATGTGACCAACGTGGTGAAGCCGAAGGATTGGCGCAAGACGTGGGGCTTTGGCATCGGTGGGCCGATCATCCAGAACAAACTCTTCTTTTTCTACGCATACGATCAGCAGCGCAAGAACTATCCCGGCATCTCACGCTTTACGCAGAACGCCATCAATAACGGCGTATTTGCGAAGGCGTATGTGGCCTATACAGGCTTACAGAGCTGCAATACGTCATCCGGAGCTTACATTACTTCCACGGGACAGCCGTTGTCGTCTACCAGTGGGCAGCCGCAGAACCAGGGGCCGGATAGTGGTGGTTTTGCCGCCTGCCAAGTAGCGCATGCCTTGGGTGTGAGCTATGCAGCGGGTGTCGCCTACTATTCGCAGGGTCTGGGTATCATCCAGTCGTTCACCGGTCAGGTGCCGCGCCGCGCGGATCAGATGAATAACTTCCCGCGCCTGGACTGGCAGATCAATGACAACAACCGGCTGACTGTGGAATACAGCCGTTTCCGCGGCAGCGGGTTCAGTAATTACCAGACTGCATCGTCAGTGAACTATGGCAATCACAGCTTTGGCGACAGCTTCGTAAAGACGGATTTTGGCATTATGCGTCTGGCGACGGTCGTGAATCAGTCGATGGTAAACGAGTTGCGCTTCCAGTACGGACGCGACTTTGAGTACCAGTTGTCGAGCCCGCCGGGACCGAACGAGGCATCGCTTGCATCGACGGCACCGGGTAATCCGTCTGATCCGGCACGGCTGCCGCTCACGCGCATCGGGTATTACTACGATTCGAGCAACTACTTCCGCATCGGCAAGTATTCGACGTTCGATTCCAATGCGAATCCGAATGAGCGTCGTATCCAGGGCGAGGATATCTTCACCTGGTCGCATGGGAAACACGTTACGAAGTCCGGTATCGACATTAACCGCGTCTTCGACTACAGCAGCCAACTGTACGACGAGAGTGGCGATTACCGCTTCCCGTATTCCTGGAACTTCATCGCGGATTATCTGCATGCGTCCACGGGCATTACCCCGTCTGGTGGAACATACACTCCTAACTTCACATCCTTCATCCAAGGCTTTGGCAATCCGAGCGAGAATATCGCAACGACGGATTATGCCGGCTTCCTGACGGACGACTGGCGCATCCTGCCGCGCCTGACTCTGACTCTCGGCTTGCGCTACGAGTATGAGTACCTTCCGCCAAACCCTGCTCCCATGACTCAGGCAGATATGCCGGCAGAGACTACCGCGACCGCCGGACATAATGCTGCAATTCTGGCGGTTTCGAATATCACGCCGAACGACCGCAACAATATCCAGCCGCGCTTCGGTTTCAATTGGAACGTGTATGGGGATGGCAAGACCCACCTGCGCGGCGGGTTCGGCATCTATGCGGGCCGTATCATCAACTCGGCCATTACGTCCGCATATAACCAGCAGTTGGGGCCGGGCTCACAGCAGCATTACAATGGCGGTTCCTGCGGCACGGCGTTCCCATGGCCCAAACTGGCTCCAGATGCTTCGTACTTCGCACCAGGCGCAGCTTGTAATGGCTTTGGACCGACGATCAACTACTTCGGCAAGAATTTCCAGAACCCGCAGGTTTTGGAGACGGATCTTGCGCTGGAGCAGAATCTTGGCTGGAACACCGTATTTGCTGTGATGTATATGTCTTCGCTGGGCCGCCATCTGGAGGGAGCTTTCGACCAGAACAACAAGTGCGCCGGTGATTTCTACAGCACCGCATGCGGTTACACCGGTTCTACGCCTGAGTTGGCTGTCCATCAGTACGTCGTAGTGAACTCAGATGGCGTGACGCCGGCGCCGAATAACTACGTGACGTATCCCCACGGCGGAAAGCCATCGCCCCTGGCGACGAAGGGGTATCAGACCGGCAACATCCTTACGGTGTCGCCTTTCTATACGCCTAATGCTAAATACGATACCCGTGTTGACGGCCTCGCGAAGATCAGCAGCAACCTGAACTCCAGCTATAACGCGCTGGCGGTGCAGCTGAATAAGCGTATGAGCAATGGTTTGTCGTTCAATATGAACTACACTTGGGCACATTCGCTGGACTACAACCCATACATCGGCAACGACATTCCCTTCGGCGGACCGTACGATCCGACGAGTATTAAAGACGAGTATGGCAACGGCCAACTGGATGTTCGCCAGCGCTTTGTTGGCTCCGCCGTCTTCCGTCCGCAGACGAACTTCCGGGGATGGAAGAAGTATGTGGGCGATGGCTGGCAGATTTCGCCTCTGGTTCAGATGCAGACCGGGTTGCCGTATACCCCGGTTACAACGGGTGCAAATCCGACCGGTGGTTACGGCCAGGGTTCAAACGGTTCTGGTGGCGTTAGCGCCAGTGCCGGCGGCCTATCGCGCCTGCTTATTCTGGGAAGGAACCAGTCGTACCTTCCGAAGTCGGCTGTGATGGATCTTCGTCTGCAGAAGCGTTTCTATTTCAATCCCGGCACCCGGCGCATCAGTCTGGATCTACAGGCAAGTATCTACAATCTGCTGAACCATCAGAACATCACCCGGGTATCGCAGACGGCATATTGCCTGAATAGCGGTACATCGACGGCCTCGAATCAAAACTGCCCGGGCAACGTTACAGTACCGGCTGGAACACCGTCCAACAGCAGCACCAACTACCTGGTGGCGCAGCCTAACTACGGCACGTATGTGAATGCCAACAGCACGCTCTTCCAGCTGACTACGCGTCAGGTGGAGCTATCTGGCAGACTGTACTTCTAACCAATGGCAAGATAACGCAGAAGGGCCAGCCTACGGGCTGGCCCTTCTGCTTGCTATTGTTACGTCTGCGGAGAAAGCTTGTGCCATGGGCAAGCCCGAATTTCAGAATCGAGATACGGGGCGCCTGCCTCCATGGAAGGTCACGAGACTTGGGCTTTGCGGCTGAAGCCATTAGTGATTTGGTTCCCGGGTCAAGAGAAGGCCGGCTCGTGTGAGCCGGCCTGGGGTGATGATGCAGCTTGCAATGGCTGCGGGCTACTTGATTGTTTCCGTTCCCGGAGGCGGCGTGGTGAAGATGGAGTTGAGTGCGTTCGCCAAACGAAGGCCGCCAAGCGCCAGTTGATCGTCAACGACCACAATGTTCTTGTCGAAGTAGGCCTTATTGACGAGAGCACCGTTGGGAAGCCAGGCATCCACGGCATGGGCGTGTGACTCGTTTGCCCAATGCACAAGGTTGCCTACGGTTGCTTCCTGCTCCAGGTGGTGTTGCTTGATGGTGGCTTCGAGCAGGTCAAGATACTTCTTTTCGCTCAGGTTGCGGTGGTCAATCAGGCCATGGTCCCAGGTTGCGTGCAGATTGCAGGGCCAGCCGTCGCAGTTGATGGAGCCGAACTCAACGACCCTGATATTGTTGCCGCCCTTTGCTTCGAGGATGTTATGAAGCGGCTGATGCAGGTCGCCCATGAAATGGATCAGCATCTTGAGGTCGTAGACCTTCTGCTCTTTGGGCAGGTTGGGGTTCTTGAGCTGGTTCTCAAAGTAGATGATGCGGTCAATGCTGCAATCGCGGATAGCGGCATTGGGATCGAGGGGGGGCGCGGGGCAATCGCGCATGCGGTCGTAACGTTGCTGCTGGCCGGGAATATCAGTGAAGTGCCAGGGAGCGGTCTCGCGGTGATCGTTCCGGTACTCGTCGGCCCAGGGAGCTACATCAGCCATGGAATCCTGGCCAAGGATGGCCTTTACATTCTGGGCTGCAACGGGCGTGAGGTGATTTTGTGCGACCAGTGCGGTCAGGCGATGGCCCTCCGCGCTCCATGCGTGAGCATAGACGGCGGGCATGGCGGCAACGGCGAGTACTGCAAGATGAATAACTGTTTTTTTCATGGCGGCCTCCTTAGGGCGGCGTCAGACAAGCTAAACCCTTGAAAGGGAAGGACCGGAAAAAGCAAGCCCGGGAGCTGACAGCAAGCAACTAGCATACCGCAGAGAAGACTCTGCTGCCGAGGGTTATTATGACGTTTTATCTCCTACTCTGGCCGCTTTGTTAATTTTGCCGCTGATCTGGAAAATGGGCAAAAAAGCCAGCACGAAGGGCTTCGCCAGATGATATATTCATAGCTCGCCCTAAGCAAAGGAACTGTCCTCATGATGCGTCGCATTGCGCTGTTCGTGCTTTCTGTTTTTGTGGTTTCACTGGCAACCGGTTGCGGTAAGGGTGGTACTCCTGC
>JARLFX010000114.1 GCA_031296355.1 Acidobacteriaceae bacterium | reverse complement strand
AGGGGGCCTGGGCGGAGCCGTCGATGCGCTTGCCGGGCCGGGACGGGCCGGCGACCCAGAGGGCTTCGAGGGTGGCAATGGTGCCGCTGGATGTGAGGTGGCCGAGGTATTTTGCCCAGCCGAACATGGCGGCGATCTCGCGAACAGCTTCGATTTCCAGCTCGGAGCTGGCGCGGCCGCCGTCGCGGGCGTGGTTATTGGGATTGATGGTCATGGCCAGGGCGTAGGCCGCGCGGGCGAGAGGATGGGGCGGTTTGAGCATCTGGCCGGCGTAGAGGGGGTGGAAGTAGGGATAGTTGTCGGCGAGGCGATGGGCGACCGCGGCGAGAATGCGCTCAGACGGAGCGGGGTCGAAGGCTGGGTTGAAGGCGGGCAGGGCGGCAAATTCGGCTTCCAGCAGCTCTGTGGCGCGGGATAACAGGCCGGGAACAGAATCTTTAGTCATGGCGACCTATCACAGTATCACAGGCGGGAGGCTGGCGCTAAGCCCATATTGGTAAAGGGGTTCCGGGAACAGGAATTTCCGGGTGGGACGGTTACGAATAATTCATGCACTGAATTTTGACTGTAATGATACACTGTTGTCAGCGTTAGAGCCGAACCGGGCGTGAGCAGCAACTCGCCCAACCAAGCAAGATTCTGCCAGTGGTCGCTCCGATTCATCCAGCGCAATTCAATCCAGGAAATACGAGCAAAATGGAACAAGGTACTGTGAAGTGGTTTAATGACGCGAAAGGCTTCGGCTTTATTTCGCGCCAGAACGGCGAAGATGTGTTCGTGCACTACTCTGCAATCAACTCGAGTGGTTTCAAGAGTCTGCAAGAAGGCCAAGCCGTGCAGTTCAACGTGGTGAAGGGCCCCAAGGGCTGGCAGGCTGCCGACGTACAGCCGCTTTAAGCCTGAGAGGCCGGATTCCGGCAGAATCTAGCTAACACAAGCGGGGGCTGGGAAGACTTCCAGCCCTTGTTTTATTCTTGGCGTTGCCTGCTGGAGAACCAGATTGAACCGGCACGCGGCTTGTTGATCCGCCAGAGTGCGGCATTCAAGACCGCGGCAAAGCTGACCCAGGCCCAATAAGGCGCCAGGAGCCATGCCGCCAGGGGTTCAACCCTGCTGAACACCAGCAAGGTGACGCCGATACCTGCCCAGAGCAGAATCACTTCAGCCAAGGCGGCTCCGATAGCATGCCGGCGGAAGAAGATCCAGGACCAGGCCAGGTTTAGCCCTAACTGTGCAAAAAACAGCGTGAGGGCACATGTGCGCCAGGACGAGGGCGCGGACTGCGACACCAGCCACGCACTGATGGCCATGAGTGCGTAGAGCACTGTCCAGACGGGACCAAAGACCCAGTTGGGCGGGGCGATTGCGGGCTTGGTGAGGCCGCGATACCAGTCATTGATCTCGCCAGCCGTCCACCAACTTCCGATTCCAGCCACGGCAAAGCAAATTGCAAACCAGAACGACAAGGCAACCCAGTGCATTCCGGCCTCCTCTTCCTTCTT
>JARLFX010000113.1 GCA_031296355.1 Acidobacteriaceae bacterium | reverse complement strand
TTCCTCGCGTCCCGACGCACCCGAAGACAGGTGGTAGCGTCGCACCACACCCCGCACTCACTGAGACAGCAGCGGGCGCTCGCCGTCCGTTCGAACGGCTCGCTCCGCTCACAGCGCACACACGCAACAACGGAGCAGTGCATCGCGCTCCCGACCGCTGTACTGCGTTCTCCATGCTCGCTTCCCTACCACACGCCGCTGTGCACTGCGACTCCGACGCTGCTGCGACTGTGCTGGCCGCTGTCCCGACTGTCGCCGCTGAGGCCGCGGCAGCCGCAGCTCCCTCCCCTCGGCCAACAGGCCTTGTTGTTCCACCCACCCTCGTCGCCAGTGAGTCCAGTGCACTCACCGACGAGGCCAGCCCACAGCGCGCAGCCCCCTCTCTGCTCCCTGAAAGTTTGGCGCCGATCGGCCGAGCCGCCGTTGCGCTACAGCCGCCGCCGTTTCCCTTGGCCGCCGCGGCCAATTCTGCTAAGTGTCTGGCGCCCACTGGAGCCTCGTCCATTGCCTTAGGTGTGTGTCCTCAGGCCCGCAGGCTCACAGATGGCCGAGATAATCGTGAAAAACGGAACTCGTCCCCTTCCCGTGCTCCGATCGGATCGGCGCAAAGAGCAATGTTGAACGCAGCGATCAGACACGATCAACCCAACAATGTTGCAGGGTCTAGCCCCTCTCCTGGCCTCTCTGGGGCCGACATGATGGACCTGTCGAGCGATGATGACGCAGCCGCTTCCCCTGCTGCTCCCTCTGCCGCGGCTTCCTCGTCCAGCGCCGCCGCTTCTGCCCCCGCTGTCTCGTCGCTGCTCCCCGCTGCTCCTCCCATGCCTCCGCTCCCTCTCTCTCATATGCATTCGTCTCGTGTGGCCCAGTTGACTGTTCGGGATGCATTGGTGACCGTGCCTGCCGTGTCTCGTCCGTCCGGTCGAGCCTGCGCGTCCTCGTCGGTCGCTCCAGCCAAGCGGGTCAAGGGAGCTCTGCAGCCTGGCCTCGCGTCCATGTTCCCAGCAGCGCAGCAACAGCTATTGGCAGCAGCAGCGGCAGAACAGGCAGCAGCCGCGGCCCCAGCCTCCAGCGCTGCAGTCTCAGCCGCCAGCTCCGCTGCAGCAGCTCCCTCTTCGCGCTCCGCCCCCGTGCAGCTGCCTCCCGCCCACTGTCTTGTGTTCCATCCTCCTCTGTTCGACGAGCAAAGCAAGGACCGCGCTGAGTACGCAAAGGCATTGGCCTGTGGCCCTTTGTCTCCGACGGAGGTCCAATCCGTCGTGGCCGCATGGCACTCCGCTTCCCTCGCAAACAGCATGCTTTGCGCTTTCATCGACGACAATCGTGTGCATGTACAATTCAACAGCAGAGAGCAGTTAGAACAAGCGCTTTCCTCTGTCAAGACGCTAGTGCCCTGCTGTGTCGCTGCGGGACCGCAGTCCTCGTGGCATGGGGCCCGTCGACCGTGCGGCCCGCTGAGAAACGAGTGCGCAGAGAGGATCGACATCGAGTGCGCCTGTTCGGGAGCGGACAAGACTCGTGACCCAAAGTGGGTCGCAGACACAACGAAGGCCATTCTCGATCTGACGGCCATTGAGGAGACCACTCGTTGGATGCCCTCCACACAGCACGGCAACCGTCTGGTGCTGTCCGTCCTGGCTCGGGGCGCCAGTGTGGCCCAACTGACGGAGACCGTGCAGCGCATCAACGCTGCAGGACTCAAGTTTGAGGGTCAGCCAATTCGGGCGCAGGCACCCAATGTGCCCTCGCTTGCTCGTTGCAAGCAGTGCTCAGCGTTGGGCCATCCGACCGACGCGTGCACCGAGTACCGCGGAATCGCTCTGCGGATCCAGTGGCATCAGCCCGTCAACTGGGCTCTGGCCTCTGATCTCAAACATCTGTCTGGAGTACAGCGCGTCTACCTCGGTCATGATCTCAACACGAGGGCAGCGAGTCGCAAGCTGACTCTGCTGTTCGATGACCTCGACGAGCAAACACCGCACCTGGAGCAGATCGGCGCGCGCTTTGGTACGCGTCTGCTTGAGATGCGACATCTGATCGTCGACGCATACATTGTTGGTCTCAAGGATCGTCTCATTGAGTGCAAACACTGCGGTTCGAAGGATCCCGCTCATCAGTGTGAGGGAGGCGCATTCAGGAGGCCGCACGTCCACCCGCGACAGGACGCAAGGCGACAACCGCAGGGAGAGCGCGGAGCAGCAGCGCAAACCAACCACGCAGGATCCAACGCTGCTGCTGCTGTCAGTGAGCGCGACCCTGTCTGTCGGAGCTGGCGACACAAGCAGTCGTGCCCTCGCAGGGAGCGAAACGAGCACTGCAGATTCCAGCATCCAGCGAACCTCGTCGCCAAACCTAAACAGGTGTGCTTCGACTTCCGAGATTCGGGCTACTGCGCTCGTGGAAGCGCATGCAAATTCGTCTCATCACACGAGAAGCCAACCGCTGCACCGGTTGCAGCGGCAGCACAGGCACAGCCAGCCAGCGTCGCAGTTTCAGCACAGGCTGCCGCGTTGAGTGCTCCGCCTCCCGCTGGCAGTCCAGCCCGACGGCGATCATCGAACAGGAATGCCGCAGCGACCGGTTCACAGGCTGCCTCCTCTGCGTCTGCGGCGAGTGCCAGTGCCGCGAGTGTCCAGCCTCATTCTGACGCAGCGGAAGAGGAGAAGGAAGCGCCCTTCACGCTCGTCACAAACAATCGAAGCCGCAAACCGTCGACGACGGTCACACCGGCTAGAGCATCAGCCTCAGCTGCGGTTGCCGCGGCTCCTTCGAGCAAACACAAACGCAAGGCTGCTCAAGCGGATCTCACATCGCCGATGCTCACGCCGGAGCAAGGCGCGGCAGCGTCAGCCTTAGCCAAGCCTGCTTCGTCCCCTCTGCTTCCCTCCCTCCCCGCGACCCCCGCGACACAGTGGTGGAACCTGAGCGAGAGCGACGGAGAGGAGGTGCAGATGCCGGCTCGGCCTGCGAACCCGCCGCTGTCCAGCCTCAGCTCCCTGTCCAGCCCACTCCCCATTGTGGCAGACACGCCAATGCATTCAGCAAAGAAAGCGCTCACTCAAAGCCACGCTGCAGCAGCAGCTGCTTCGTCCCGCACAGGCAGCAACGTGCACCGCGCTCTGTCTTTCGCTTCACCCGCAGCCTCCCCAGCCGCTGCCTCGGCTGCTGCCGCTGCTTCGAGCAGCCCAGCCCGCCGCTCCTCCGATGCGGGCAGAGCGAGGACCGCCGGCCACCTGTAGGTGCTCGGTCGGTCTTCCCTCTGCGCCATCTGTACTCTACTTGTATCATACGATCGATTTCATGCTCGGTTCTAACGTCACTCCAGTCCCCGGCCGCTCCCCTGCCCCTGGCCCTGCTCTCCCTCACCCCTGTCCTCCCCCACCTCCGCCTGCTGCTCCACTGCGGCTAGGTACTTTCAACGTCGGCTTGGGCTTCGAACGAAAGCTGCCTCGCATCCTCACACGATGCTCGCAGCTGACGCTCGACGCCGTCGCCCTCCAGGAGATCGGCGACCCTGCCCTCTTCTCCACTCACTTCCCGCCCTACGTTCTCGTCTACGCGGCGGGACCATCCACCCAGCACGCAGGAGTCGGTCTGCTGCTATCTCTCCCCCTCGCCGCTCGAGCTCGCAGCTACCACCGATCACCAACGGGCCGGGTGATCGGTGTCGAGCTCGAGCTCAGCCGAGGGCAGCGCACCCTGCTCGTCTCAGCATACATGCCCTCTGGCCTCGACCATCTTGCGGCCAGCTCGCCTCAGCACAGTGAAGCAGACGAGCTCTACTCCACAATCCTCAAGTGGTCGCTCGGAATGCAGCAGGTCATCGTGATGGGGGACCTCAACGAGACTTGCGTGGCTGCAGACCGAGCCTCAGCCGCAGCGGCAGCTCGGACTCCAGCCATCGCCGCCGCAAGCAAACATCTCGATCACCTCGAGCGCGAGGGGTTCATCGATGTGTACCGTCACTTCCATCCGCTCGGCGCTGCAGCTGCACGCGCTGGCTTCACTCACTTTGTGCCCAATCCACTCTCCGCCAGTCGCATCGACTTCCTGTGGTGCAAGGGAATACACGCTGCTTCACTCACCCTCGCTCGCGTCGATCATGCTCCCTCGCTGCACAAGCTCTCGCATCATCGGCTGCTGTGGATGGAGATGCAGCCCACGCATGCTGCTAAAGCTGCCGCGTGTGCTAGTGAGCCCATGCGACTGCGGCTGCCCAACCTCCGCGCCGCCAACCCACAGCACATCGAAGCATTCGGGAAGCACATGCAACGAGGCGTCGACCAACAGCAGGAGCAGATGCAGCAGCTACTCGCCTGCGACGACAACCCTGCAGCACACCTCAATGCAGTCGCCTCGCGCCTCACTGCGGTCCTGCGTCGCTCCGCCTTCGCTTGCTTCCCCATCACGGGCTCTGCTCCATACAAGAGCCGAGACATGCTTCAGCTCGGACGTCAGCACAGTGCAATCGCTCGGCTGCTTCGCTTGTCCGCAGGCATCTTGGCCTCGGCTCCCCGTCCCCACCACGTGCGCTTCGTGCGCTGTGCAGAGTGGAGGCGGCAGTACGCACGGTGCGTCGAGCAGCTCGACGTGCAGTGGACCCTCGATGCATACGACAACGCTGCTCCGACGGAGTGGATCAAGGAGACTCGTCAGCTGCTCAACCGTGTCCGCACTGCCATCCGCAAGGAGGAGAAGCGGATGCAACGATCCCACCGCACTCCACTCGAGGCCAACCCGGCAGCGCAGGTGCATCGCATGCTGGACAGCAGCGAGCTGCCTGCGCAGATCCATGCAGTGGTTGACAAGAATGGCGACCTCACAGCCACATCGCAAGAGCTCGAAGATGCTCTCGTTGATCACTTCAGCTCCGTCTTTGCTATACCTCCTCTGCCTCCTGTCCCCGTCCCTCCTCCGGTGGATCCGCCTCCGATGCTCCTCTCGAAGGACAGCGTGGATCCGCAGTGGTACGAGGGATTGCTCGATGCAATCACAGAGCAGGAGGTACTCTCGATGCTGTCGGATGCTCCGCTGATCTCGTCTCCCGGCCAGGACGAGGTCTCGACAGGAGTGTGGAAGCTAGCCCTGCAGAGCAGTCCAGCCCTCTGCACGCTCATCGCATCCTTGTTCTCGTCCTGCCTTCGCACATCCACCTTCCCAGCTGCTTGGAAGACGAGCGTCATCGTTCCTCTGCTCAAGGATGCGCTGAAGGAGCACGGCATGAGCAACCTGCGACCCATCAGCCTGCAGAGCTGCTTGGGCAAATTGTTCAACAAAGTCCTCGCGCATCGCCTCAGCAACATCTTCGCTCGCTTCCCCATCCTGCACCCAGCGCAGCGTGGATTCATTCATGGCGGCAGCATCACCAAATGCATCGACGAGATGCTCGATGCATGGGACTGGAGCCGCAGGGGCAAGCACGAGCTGCACACACTCCTCTACGACATCAAACAAGCCTACGACTCCGTGCAGGCCCATGTGCTGGTGCGCGCGATGCATCGCTTGCGCATGCCTGCTGCTTTTGTCGCGTTGATTGAGGACAGCCTCACAGGACTATCCTCGTGCATCCGCACTGCCTTTGGATTCACGCGGCCCTTCTCAGTGCTCCGCAGCTTGCGCCAGGGTGACCCACTCGCTCCTCTGCTGTTCGTCATCCTCATGGATGCGCTGCACGAGGGTCTCGAGTGCAACCCATTCACTGGCGAGAGGCATGGCCTCGTGATCACTCTGCGCGGCGGTCACACAGCGTCGATTCCATCTCTCGGCTATGCTGACGACACCTCCATACTCACCAACTCACTCGCGTCCATGCGCGTGCAGAACGATTGGGTTCACTACTTCGTGCGTTTCAACCTCCTCGGCCTCAATCACAGCAAGTGCGAGCTGGTTGGGCGCTTCGGAGGCGAGCAGCCAGCCGCGCTGACGGCTGCGGACCTGCAATTGCACGGCATCGAGATCGAAGGCAACCCGATCTCGCCTGTGGCCCACGATCAGCCCATCCGCTACCTCGGAGTGCACTGTCGCTTCGACGGCAGCTGGCATGCTCAACACGCCAAGTCGCGTGGCATGGTCTCCAAGTTCACGAGCGTGGTGCGCAAGTTCGAAGTGTCACTGAGCCAAGCGCGATACATGTTCAATGTCTTCCTCGTGCCAAAGCTCGAGCTGGCTCTGCATTACGTGCATGGGCAGGACACGCGCAAGTTCGTTAAGGACTGCAACAGCATCCTCGTTGGATGCATCAAGCACGCTGTGCGATCCCCGCTGCAACTGAGCCATCGAGCAGTGGCGCATGCCCTCGGGCTCATTTTGCCGTCTCGCCTCGAGGTGGCAGTCAAGGTGTCTGAGTTGTTCCTGCGCATCAACTCCTCTCGACCTGACTGCCGCTGGGGCCGGCTCGGCCGCCTTCTGTTGCGCCAGGAGTTGCCCTCTGAGGTCAACTCGTCGACGTGGTTCCCTCGCGACCGCAACGACACTCGTCTGACCAGAGCCTCGAAGATGGCCGTGCAGGAACTCGGATGGTCTTTGCACTTACTCGATGATCGCGCGGATCACCGCAACGCCCATCTCTTCGTCACTCCGGCCTCGGCCGCAAGGGACATGCCTGTGGGCACCATCTGGCGGAACGTGCGCCTCACGCGCTGTGTGGCGCCGGTCACGATCACACACGATCGATGGCAAGGATGGGGAGCAGATGCGCCGGCCCCCTCAGCGCCTGTGCATGTCTACACAGATGGCTCCTTTGAAGCTGACTCCAACACGTCCTCGTGGGCTGTGACGATTGCTGACGAGTGGTTCGATGCAAGTATCGCAACGATCCCCTCCGATGAGAAGCAGCTGCAACCGATGCACGTGCGAGGTGCCACGATGCTCGGCGCCAGCATCAGCTGCACGCAAGGAGTCTTCCCAGCCGAGCTGCAAGCCATTGCGCGTGTGCTCGCCATGTTCCCTCTGTCCTGCCCCTTGCATGTGCATTCCGACAGCGAGAGCTCTCTGAGTGCCATCCGCTCATTCCTCGTGCAGTGCAACGAGCGCCGTCGTCTGCGCATGGCCGGCCGCCCGCTGCTGCAACTCATCCATCATCTGCTCGCTCGCCGCCTCGCAGACACAACGCTGAGTCACGTCAAGGCTCACACGGACGGCGTCGATGCGCACAGCGTCGGCAACCGTCTGAGCGATTATCAGGCCAACATCGCACGAGCTCATCCTGAGCGATCGTCTCCTCCCAATGTGTCGCAGCTCCCGCTCGCCAAGTGCGAGCATCACATGGTCGTCACTGACAGTGCGGGCCTCGTGATTGCTGACGACATTCGTCGCGCCGCGATGAAGCAGCTCAAATCCGCTGAGCTGGAGTACTGGCACGGTCTCACAGCAGGAGACGTGCCGCAAGGGGCACTCGCCAGCGAAGCCATGGTCGAGCTCGGTTGTGCTGTGATGCAAAGCGGCACGGCCAAGCATCAGTGCACATTCCTTCATGTCGCGACCAACTCGATGCACAGCTACTGGGCCGCGGATAACACGCTCTCACAGCTGCACTGTCGAGGCTGTGATAGGCCTCGTTCGCTCGGCCATCTCATCGATTGCCTCAGCTCGAACAGCGGACTCGCCTTCCGCTGGCAACTCGTCATCGCAATCCGCGACTGCTTCGGAGCAGCGCCATGCACTCGCGATTGGCTTCTCGCCACTCGCAACCTCGTGCTGCGCGACCTGCTCGCCTCTCTGTTCCCCATCTCCGCGACTGCTTCTGACGAAGAGCAGCATCGCCACTTCACCTGTCTGCTTGTCGGCGCCTTCACGCGGCGACAGGCAAACGCGGCCGCCAAGCTCGCAGGCTTTGCCTCGGGCGAAGACGGCCGCGACTGTCTGCTCCAACTCCGTCTGCAGTGTTTGGAGCACATCGCAAGGCTCTTCGGCCGCTGGAAGGAAGCGGCCTGCGCTTGATCGGCGCCATCACCTCTCACCTCCACACCCCTCTCCCCTTTTGTTTGTGGCCGCACTCTCTGAGTCTGCGTCCCGCAACGTCCTCATTTATCTCCCCTGTTTCCCCTCATCTCTCTCGTTGTTTCCATGTGTGTTGCATTCTCGCCTCACTCCGTTCACCCAGGCTGCTCTCCGCGCCAAGTCTCCCTCCACTGCCCGCCTCCGATTGCGGTGCCGCACGTTCCTCACGGCCTTCCTAACCTGTCTGCATTGCGCGTCAGCCATGCAGCGGGATGAGCTTTGTGTCTTGTCTCGACTGGTCACTTTGCTTTGTGGATGATAAATTGCCT
>JARLFX010000013.1 GCA_031296355.1 Acidobacteriaceae bacterium | reverse complement strand
CCCCAATGAGAGAGACACGCAATGAAATCGCGGGTTACGTGCAGAATATGTGGGTGAGATAATAGCAAGATGTGCGCGAATCTGATAATAAAATGACTATAGAGTAGCGCATATGGAGGGTAGACGATGACCATAGCGGCAGTCACGGGGTCCAGTCTGCGATTATTGCCGCCACACCTCTGTTATTTAAACATTTTAACAAAGTAGATAATGAATATACCTAACACATTATATTTTACTTCTAAAGAGAATAAAGGATATGGTGCTGACCGAGAAACAGAGAGGTGAGCTACACAAGGCCATCCTGGACTACCTCCGCAGCAATGGCTACGAGAAGACCTACCAGCAGTTCCGCGACGAGGCCAAGGTCCCCGAGGCCGGCCCTCCCACCGAAAACGTCCTGGAAAAGAAGTGGGTGTCGATCATACGTCTGCAGAAGAAGATCGACGACCTCGAGGCCAAAATTGAGCAAATGAAGGAGGAGTCAGGAACGGTGGGCAAAATGCGTCTCCTGGGCAAGGACACCTCGAGCGACCATCTGCCCCAGGCTCCAGAGAAGATGGTGCTCCAAGGACACAGAGGGCAGGTGACCAAGGTGCTGTTCCACCCAGTGTACTCGCTTCTGGTTAGCGCCTCAGAGGATGCGACCATAAAGGTGTGGGACCTGGAAACCGGGAAGCCCGAACGCAGTCTCAAGGACCACACAGGCGTGGTCAACGACCTCGCCTTCAACCTTCCCGGCACCATTCTTGCCTCGTGCAGTAGCGACCTCACGATCAAGCTTTGGGACTTCCAGGCCTTCGAGTGCACCAAGACTCTCCACGGACATGAGCACAATGTTACGGGCATCGCCTTCCTTCCCTCGGGCGACCATCTCGTATCCGCCTCCCGAGACAAGACTGTGAAGCTGTGGGAGGTGGTGTCAGGATTCTGCATACGGACTTTCGAGGGACACAAGGAATGGGTGCGCAAAGTGTTGGTTCATCCGACATTGCCGCTGATGGTGACCTGCTCACAGGACCAGACCGCCATTGTCTGGGACATCAGTGAGGCTGTCTCCAAGGCATCGAGTGCGTCCAACTGCATAATGCAGGTGCTAGACGGACACGAGAACGTCGTTGAGGCGATCGCAATAGCCAATGACAACGCTGCGCTGGTGATAGAGAAGTCCGAGTACTACAGCAAGCTCATGTATGCGGCCTCCGTCGAGATGATGACCGCTGGCGGCGGGGCCAATGGCAATGCGCCAGCCCTCGGCGAGGAGGAGAAGAAGGCTGCTGCAAAAGGCAAGAAGAAGTCAGACAAGGTCTTCGTCGCTACCGGTGGCCGCGACAAGCTCATCAAGATATGGGACGCGAAAGTGGGAAGAGAGGTGGCGAAGCTGGTGGGACACGACAACTGGGTGCGAGACCTCGTGTTCCACCCCAGCGGGAAGTACCTGCTATCCGCGGCCGACGACAAGAGCATCCGCGTGTGGGACCTCAACACTGGTCGCTGCATTAAGAAGATTGCAGATGCGCACACCCACTTCGTCAGCTGTCTCGACTTCTCCGACAAGTACTTGGTATGTGCCAGCGGCTCCGTCGACAACACGATTAAAATTTGGGATTGCAACTAATTATGTAATGCAGTTTAGAGCCTAACAAACCTATTCATTGAATTACAGAGGACACGACAAGGCTTGTCTCGCTATTGCGTTCACTGGATGGCCGCGTGCTGCAGATGGGGTTTTGGGGTTTTGGGGTTTTGGGGTTTTGGGGTTTTGG
>JARLFX010000112.1 GCA_031296355.1 Acidobacteriaceae bacterium | reverse complement strand
ACTTACCGGATGATCCGCCGTACCGACAAATGCTAGCGATTTATCACCGACATGGTGGCTTAATTCGCTCAAGACATCGGTTAGCCTCGATTATTGTCGCCCCCCATCGAATTCCCTTACACCAGCCTTTGCACTGATTTGTTTTTGCCGAATGCCCGCTTCCGGGGACCACAATCACACGCGATTCGTGAGCCGATAAGGAGTTTGCATTGGTCGATGCTTGCGCAGCATGGAAAGAAGCGTCTTTGCAATGGAGCAAACAGTCATTTCCGAGGGTCCTGGAGCTTAGGTTTGGTTCCAGGATCGAAAGGAACGTGGTTCCCGTTTGTTTGCGTCAGCCCCTCCTCTGCGCTCCAGCAGAGCTGCCTGCGAGTCGCTTTGCCCCAAAAGGCGACCTCGTGCAATTCGTGCTTGTTTGCGAGCAAACGATCAGGAGAAATTGATCTTGAGCAAGGAGTCCGCAGGAAGGACCGATTAGAGTGCTTGCTTAGGGTATTTGCGTTGGTTGCTTTCGGCACTGTGGTGACCAGCCAAGAGGCGAATTCATGCGTTCACAGCATCTATTGTTCTGTGCGATTTTGGCATTTGTGTTTGCCGCCCCAAGTTTCGGTGAGAGCGCTGAGTCCTCGTACAAGGCTGGGGAACGGGCAGAAAGGAAGAACAACCTTGACGTCGCGTATCTGGCCTATAAGCGTGCCCATGACGACAAACCTTCTGATCCAAAATTCATGGCTGCTTATGTGCGCTTGCGCTTCTACGCTGCTGCTGAGCACATCCATGCTGGAGAAGGCATGCGAGATGCGGGGAAACTGCAAGAGGCGCTCGCCGAGTTTCGAATGGCCACGCAAATTGACCCCAGTAACTTTGAAGCACAGGGGCAAGCTCGTCGCACAATCGATGAAATACAGAAGCAGATCCGGGACAAGGATCTAGCTGTCAAGTCGAAAGAACAGACAACAGTTCTGGAGAAGGAGGCCCAGGGCGCAGCTGGCCCGGTGACGCTCGATTTAAAATCCGACATCCCGGTCTCAATTCACATGACAGCGACCGTGGACGGAATCTACAAAACCATCTGCAAGCTTGGTGGTTTGAATGTTTTGATGGATCCAGATTACAAGCCTCAGAAGATCACGTTTGAATTGGCAGACGTCAGTCTCGGCAGTGCGCTTGCCATGCTTGCGATTCAATCGAAAACATTTTGGCGTCCGTTGTCCCCCAACACAATTATTGTCACGGCCGATAACGGCTCCAAGCGCAAAGAACTGCAGCAGTCTGTGATGAAGACTTTTTACTTGCGCAATGCGGCCACGCCTAGCGATTTGCAGCAGGCGGCCGGTACCCTAAAAGGGATTCTCGACATTAACCATATTCAAGTAACTCCGGAACTTAGATCTCTGACACTGCGCGGAACACCAGACCAAATGGTACTCGCACAGAAACTGCTTACAGACATCGACAAACCAAAATCGGAAGTCCTGGTTGAAGTTATCGTGATGGAAGTAAGCCGCGGCAAACTGCGCACTCTCGGTGCGGTATTGCCCACAAGCGTGAGTGCTTCCATTGCGCCCGGTGGCTCCTCGTCATCTGGATCATCGTCGCTTAATCTGAACTCCTTTTCAGGGCTCACTGCAAACGACATCTCAGTCTCTGTTTCGGGCGCGAGTTTCACCGCCCTCGCGACTGACAGTTCGACGAAGGTTATCCAGCGGCCTGAGATTCGAGTAATGGATAGCGAAAAGGCCACTCTCAAGATCGGTGACCGCATCCCGATCGCGACCGGCTCCTTTCAGAGCGGCCTCACCCAAGGTGTCAATACACAGTTCCAATACATTGACGTTGGCGTCAATGTGGACCTCACCCCGTATGTTCACTCGGCAAACGATGTCACTCTCAAGCTGTCCCTCGAAGTTTCCTCTGTCACAGGAGAGCAAACAGTCGACGGAGTAACGGAGCCCACGATAGGACAGCGGCATATCGACCACGAGGTACGGCTTGCCGACGGCGAGGTCAATTTGATTGGCGGAATCCTTGAAGACACCGAAACAAAGTCGCTAAGTGGCTATCCGTGGCTATTGAATCTTCCGATCCTCAAGTATCTGTTCGGGCAAGAGACGAAAGAACGGACACAGAACGAGATTGTCTTCGCTGTTATTCCTCACATTATTCGCTCGACCGAAGTAACCGACGAAAACATGAAGATGGTCGACCTGGGGACTGAAAGCAATGTGACCTATCGTAGGGCAGAAGCGAAGGAAGGGCCAGCTCTGCCTGCGGCGAAAAAGCCTGATCAGCACCCGGCGGCCATTGAGCAACACCAATAATCAACAGCCGCCCAAGCCTGAGTTTCGTGTTTAACTTCCCGCGCAGATTTCAATTGCGTTCTGCTCTTCCGGCTCAAGATTGGTAACACCGAGGCTTTACATAATGCGTTCGATCCTGAGGAACATCAAACTGGTTTCGCGGCGAAGCACCCGTCCTCCGGTAGCGGTTGAGATTACAGCGAGTGCAGTATCAGCGGCTGCGCTGCCGGTTCCGGGACGAGAGCCTGTGTGCGCTTCTCAAGCACTCCCGCCGGGTGCGCTTGTACCGGGGATAGCTGAGCCAAACCTGCATAGCGCAGAAACAGTGGTGGCGGCGATTCGCACGACACTCGGCGAGGTCTCCCCGCAAACCCGTGACATCACCCTGGTGCTGCCGGACCTCTGTGTCCGCATCTTCCTGTTGGACTTTGATTCCCTGCCCCTCGATGATGCCAGTGCTCTGCCCATTCTCCGCTTCAGACTTCGAAAAGTGGTCCCTTTTGATTTGGAACGCGCGAAGTTGAGCTTTCAAGTGCTCTCAAGCGACGACTCGGGGTGCAAGGTGCTTGTTGCAGCAATACCGAGGCCCATCCAAGAGGAATATGAATCCGCGGTGCGCGCGGCCGGCTACGAGCCGGGGTCTGTGCTGTCCTCGAGCCTGGCGGCTCTGGCAGTGCTCGACTCGGTTGAACCCGAATTGACTGCCTGCCTCGGAGATCGATCGCTAACGACAGCGATCACCAAGGGAAATGAACTATTGCTCTATCGCACTCTCGACCTGGCAGTAGAGCCTGCCCTCCGGCTCGCTGAAGCGCAGCGTAACATTGCCGTTGCAGCGGCCTATTTCGAAGATAGATTGGCGAGCCGACCAAAACGGCTCAACTACACCGGCATCGGTGCCACTGAAGAGTTCGCTCGCGCGATTGCAGGCCCCGAGATGGATGTATTTGACCTGGCCCCGCAGCCCGGCAGCGAAGCTGCTGTGCCGCTGTTTGCGAACACAGGCTTTGCAGGCGTGGCCGGTGCTCTGGCAGGAGCAAGGTGAGCGCATATGCTGATCGCCGTCAATCTAGCTAGCCGTCCGTTTATCGATCAGCGCCCGATCCTCAAGGGTATGCGCCTCGCGATGATTTGGCTTGCCGTGGGCGCAATTGTTCTTGGCCTTGTCCTGCACACCGTGTACCGCAAGGCCCACGAAACGAGTGCTCACCTTCGATCAGTGGAAGTGGAGATCGCAAATGTGGTGCGCGAAAAACAAAGCTATGTTGTGATGATGAACCGCCCAGAGAATACACGGATTCGACTGGACACCAAGAACCTGAATGACCTCTTCAATCAGAAAGCCTTCTCCTGGACCCTGGTCATGGAAGATCTTGAGACAGCACTGCCGGCCGGCGTTAAGGTGACTGAGATTGAGCCGATCCTCACAAAGGACGGCCACATTACACTCCACTTGCGCGTTCTTGGGCCACGTGACCGGGGCATCGAAGTGATTGAGAATATGGAGCGTTCCAGATGTTTCCTATTTCCCCGAATCGTTTCGGAGTCAGCAGATGCTCCTGCCGGACCCAATCAGAAGGCGGAGCCGGTGACTTCCTCCATGGCCACGAACTTCGACCTTCTGGCTGAATTCAATGTCGACTCCGCTAACGAGCTCACACAACCAGGTCACATAACAGATTCGGCATCGTCTTCATCGAATCCGCAAACTCCGGGAGCGTCCGACTTCGGACAAAGTCATCCCCCGAAAGACAGAATTGGAGGCGCAATCGCCCACGAACAAATCATCACCGGAGTTTTGCAATGAATGCCCCTTTCCAAAAGACCTGGCGCGAACGCCTTGGCTCGCCGCTCATTTCGCATGGGGCGGGATTGGCGATATTGAGTTTGCTTATCTTGGGGATGTTTGTGTGGCTCTGCATCGACTGGTCCGCACTCGACAGTACTGCCAGCACGGCAATGAACGCCAAAGAAATTGAATTGAAGATTCTGACTTCGGAAATGGCTCCCCTGCGCGGGGTCGAAAAGCGACTCGTTGAAACGCGGGAACAGATCGATTCTTTTTATGCTGAGCGCATTTCCTCCAATTACTCGTCGATCGCAATCAGAGTTGGCGAGTTGGCCGTGCAATCGGGGGTCCGTCTTTCTCAAGTTCAATATACGCAGGGCCGACCAGACACTAGCCTGACTGAAATCTCAATGGACGCAGGCATTACAGGCGGATATCCGCAGATCATGCGATTCGTGAATGAACTTGAGCGCGATCGGAATTTTTTTGTGATTCGCGCAATGGTGCTAACCGGTCAGGAGGGAGGCCAGGTTAGCCTCAGGCTCCGCGTTTCTACGTGGCTTCGGACTGCCGATGCGACAGCCAGTGGCATACCCGCTACGCCAAAGCCTGGAGTGTCCGTTCCTCAGGTCTCCGTTTCAGAAAGGAAGGGCGACTAGTCATGGCGATTCCTTTGGGAACAGAAAACAAGCGCCAGGTATATATGGTGGCTGCGCTATTTGGCATCGTCGCCCTGATTGCAGCATGGGAAATTCATGGCGCGTTCGGGAGTTCCTCAACCTCCACCCCATTGTCCACGGCGCACAACCCCGCTAAATTATCTTCCACAGCCGGCACAACTCAACAATCTCGCATTGCGGATCTCGAACCGAAGCTGGAGAGTGACCACTTGACCCGCAGTGAGAGTGTGGAATATGCAACCTCGGGTAGAAACATCTTCTCGGTTGAGTCTGCGCCGGTGCAAATTGAGGCCCCGGTCTCTCCTGCACGACCCGTCCTTGCGGTCCTGAACACGTCCGTTCCTGAGCGGCCAAAGCCTCCAACGATCGATCTTAAGTACCTGGGCTACCTCCTGAGCAATGACAAAGCGTACAACGCGCTCGTCACCCACGGAGATGACTCTTTCGTCGCGAGGACCGGCGAGATCGTCTTCCACTATTACAAAGTCGGGACCATTCAACCCTCAGGGGTTCAGATAACAGACCTGAGATTCAATAACACACAAACGATCGCGGTGACGGAGAAATGAGAGGCTGCTGTAATGACGAGCTACTTGCGGAATCGATGCCGTCGTCCTTCGGAACAAGGCTACATGCTGATCTCACTCACGCTCATGGTGGCGCTCATAATCCTGTCGATGGCTGCTGCCGTGCCCAAAGTGCGAAAAGAGATTCAGCGGGACCAGGAAGTCGAGGCGATGCACCGGGGCCAGCAATACGTCCGCGCAATTCAGCTCTATTACCGTAGGTTCCATAACTTTCCACCGAACGTTGAAGCGCTGCAGGAAACGAACGGAATTCGATTTTTGCGCCAACGATATTCTGACCCACTCACAGGCAAGGACGATTGGCAACCGATCTTGTTCGGGCAAAACAAGGCTCCAACTGCATTTGGTTTTTTTGGAGTACTGTTGGGGCCTGGCGGCACAGCTACGGCGGGAACCGGGGGCGCCACACCGATCGGCTCCGGCGCCGGAGTCTCCTCCCCAGATAGTACGTCGCCTGCAGATTCGACCGGCAGTGATTCCGGCAACAGCTCGACATCGGGAATTGGGGCTGGTTTGATAAACCAGACATTCGGCGGAGGAGGAATCATTGGCTTTTCCCCCGGAAGCACCAAGCAATCTATATTAATCTACAAGACAAAAGATCATTACAACGACTGGGAGTTTGTCTACGATCCGCTTGCCGATTTCTCAATACGTGGAACATTGATCGCCACACCACCCCCTGGACCTCCGGTAAATACCGGGAGTCCCGGCCTTAATCCAATACCTTCGTGGCCGAATCCCGCGAGCGGCGCTCCGCCATCTCAGGTAAATCCGCAATAGGAAGTTGAGCTTGACATT
>JARLFX010000111.1 GCA_031296355.1 Acidobacteriaceae bacterium | reverse complement strand
TTCCTGGTTTTCGACGACAAGGTCAGCCTGATCGACGCCTTCTGGCGTTATATGGAGAAGGCGGCCGAACAATCCTGCGGTCGATGCACGCCGTGCCGAATCGGCACCGCCCTGGTGCGCGATTCCCTTTGCAGCCTGCGAAAAGGGCAAACCCCTCAGTTGGATTTTGACGGGATTCATGTATTGGCCACGCAGATGGCGGAGACCTCTTTATGCGGACTCGGCCAAACCTGCGCCAAGGCGCTGCTGGGCGCGCTTGAACACTTTCGTGACCGGCTTGAAACTGAAGCTGCTGCCGGTTCGCTCCCCGAGCAAAACGGCATGTCCTATATGACCGCGCCATGCATCGAGGCATGTCCATCGAAGGTCAATGTGCCCCGCTACATCGACTACATCCGCGATGGTCAGCCAGAGCATTCCCTGGGCGTGATTTTGCAGAAATACCCAATGGCTGCCACCTGCGGCCGAGTCTGCGTGCGGTATTGCGAAATTGCCTGCAATCGCAATCTCGTCGATCAACCTGTGGGTATCAAGATGCTCAAGCGCTATGTTGCCGATTATCAACAGAGCGATCGCGCGCTTCTGTTTACAAAGAGCATGATCGCCAATCCGCTGCCCAAAGACATGCGGGTCGCTGTAATCGGCTCTGGGCCTGCCGGGGTTTCCTGCGCCTATCACCTGCTGTTGCGCGGCTACCACGTGGACATTCTGGAAGGCACGGACAGAGATGGCGGCATGGCTGCCATCGGCATTCCCGCCTACCGCCTGCCCAAGGATGTTTTGAAATCGGAGACAGACATTATTACCGAATTGGGCGGCCGGTTCCTGTTCAATCAGGCGCTGGGACGGGACTACTCAGTCGACGACCTCTTCCAGCGCGGGTATAAGTCGGTGTTTCTTGCCCTTGGCTGCCAGCAGGGAACGCGCATGGGCGTCAAGGATGAAGATCCGAAGATGGCCGGCTATGAAAGTGGCATCGGCTTTCTGCTCAAGGTTCACGACCACATCGCTGGCATACGGCAGACGAATCTATCCGGCGATATCGTGGTAGTGGGCGGTGGCAACGTTGCCATGGACTGTGCCCGTTCCGCCCTGCGCATGGGCGCTGGAAAGGTACATCTGATTTATCGCCGCACCCGTGAGGATATGCCGGCGGATGCCGAGGAAATCAAAGCCGCCGAGAGCGAGGGCGTGATCTTTCACTTTCTCACCAATCCCTCCAGGGTTGTATCGGAGAACGGCCGCGTGACGGGTCTGGATTTGGTAAAGCTGCACTGCGCCGGTGTTGACGCGCGCGGGCGGAACGTTGTCGAGGTCACTCCCGGCACAGAGCAGTTCATGGGTTGCACGGTTCTGATCGCTGCCATCGGCCAGCAGGTACAGCCGGACATTTTCAAGCCCGAGGACGGGGTGAAGATGAACCGCTGGAAATGCGTCGATGTCAATCTGGCTACCTTGATGACCTCACGTCCGGGCGTATTTGCCGGAGGCGACTGCGTGTCGGGACCCTCTGCCCTGGTTAATGCCATGGCCGGCGGTCTGCAGGCCGCGCGCGGAATCGACGACTGGATACAACTCGGGCAGGTGCGGTTTTCACCGAGATCGCGCATGCGCGAAATATTGAACGAGCACAAGATGCTCAGTTCCGACTGCATCGACGTTCCGGTCAAAATGGAATATCGCGTGCATCACCCCGAACTCGATCCCGAGGTGCGCAAACACATGTTCGAGGAAGTTGAGGGTGCTATCAGCCAGGAGGAAGCCTATCGCGAGGCTCGCCGCTGCATGCGCTGCTACCGCATCTACTCGGTCATTACCAGTGAGCCCATTCCGGAAGGAGCAGCATAATGACGA
>JARLFX010000110.1 GCA_031296355.1 Acidobacteriaceae bacterium | reverse complement strand
GGTTCGGCTGCGGTCCTGATGAAACCCTGTACAGATTCTGATGATTCGTTACAGCGTTGCCAGAGATTACTCCGTGCACTCTTCAGCGTCGATATCGTTCTCCTGCTCTTGAATGCGTGCATCCATCGAAACGAAGCACGGTGCGATGAATATACTCGTGAGCGAAAGCGCTACAAACAGTGGATGCATGAAGAGTCTCCCTTTGCCAAAGGCTTTGTGCCTCTCGACATAGCTAGAATCTCCCGCTACAGCCCGCGCAGCTATGCCACTTCACATGCAGCCGCGCCAACATTTGGGGCAGAGGCCGCTAACACTTTCGGGGCACACCGCAGCACATGCGGATGCACTGCACCTCTCCGGCGAACTAAAATGGCTCTGATGCCCCGCGCTACTGAGTCTGCAACCTATGATCGCGCCGTCAAGAGCCTCTATGCGCTCGGTCTGGAGCTGTTGGACAAACCCGGCCAGCCCCGCCGCAAGTGGGAGCTGGAGCACATGCGCACCCTTTGCGCCGCGCTGGGCGACCCGCAACACGCCTTTCCCTCCGTGCTCATCGCCGGAACCAACGGCAAGGGCTCCACCGCCGCAACCCTGGCCTCCATCCTGCAGGCCGCGGACTACCGCACCGGACTCTACACCTCGCCCCATCTCGTCTGCGTTACTGAGCGCATCCAGATCAACGGCATCCAGATTCCGCAGGATGACTTTGCACGCCTCTACTTCCGCGTGGATGACGTAGCTCGCCAGCTCGTCACCCAGGGCGCACTGCCCCACCCCCCCAGTTTCTTTGAAGTCCTCACCGCCATCGCCTTCGCCTGGTTTGCCGAGCAGCACGTGCAAATGGCCGTGCTCGAAGTCGGCATGGGTGGCCGCCTCGACGCCACCAACATCGTCGAACCCCAGCTCTCCATCATCACGGATATCGCGCTTGACCACACGGACTACCTCGGCACCACCATCGCCGAGATCGCCCGCGAGAAGGCCGGCATCCTGCGCGAGCACGGCACCCTGGTCACGCTCCCCCAGCACCCTGAAGCCAACCAGGCCCTGGGCGAGCGCGCCATCGCCCTGCACGTGACCGGAATCAGCGCCGCCGAGTACATGCCCGTCCGCGGCACCATTGAGCCCGCCGCAAACCGCTATCCGCTGACCGTACTGGACCGTCAAATCACCGTAGACTCACCGCTCCATGGACCGCATCAGCACCGCAATTTAGCCCTGGCAATTGCCGCCGCAGCCGCGCTTTCTACCCGCGGTTTTACCCTCACGGCGCAAGCCATTGAACGCGGCATACACAATACATTCTGGCCAGGCCGGCTAGAGCGAATCACCCACAATGGCGCGTATTTCCTGCTGGATTCCGCGCATAATCCCGCTGCCATGTGGGCTCTGCGTTCTGCGCTGGCGCAGTTGCCAGACGACCAGCCGAAGACGCTGATCTTCAGCTGCTTGCGCGATAAAGCACTGGCCGAGATGGCTCAAATCCTGTTTCCGCTCTTCGATGGCAAGCACGATGCTGTGCTGATTCCCCCCATTGATACACCGCGCGCCGCAGCCGTGGATGAGATGATGGCGGCAGCGCAAACACTGGATACTCACGCTACCGCGTGCACCAGTGTGCACGATGCAATGGAGCGGGCACGGGCAGCAACGCCAAAAGATGGCATCATTGTGGTGGCCGGTTCGATCTACCTGATCGGCGCCGTGCGTGCCGCGCTTGTGGAAGAGGGTGCTTCACTGTGATCGAACCGTCGCCTACGAAAAAAGCCTTCTTTCGCTGGCTCACCTACCTTGTTCTGGTTCCCCTGATGATGCTGGCTACCGCCGGCTTCGGTTGCATATCGCTGCTCTGTTCCGCGTGGGATCAATCCGGCCGCCAGCAGCATGCCATTGCGCGGGCATGGGCCCATGTGATGTCGTGGCTCGCTCTCTCGCCAGTCCGCGTGATCCATCCGGAGAATCTGCGGCGTGGAGGTGCGGCTGTCTACGTCTGCAATCACCTCAGCTACATGGATACGCCGGTGCTCTTCAGCCGCCTGCCGTTCCAGTTCCGCATTCTTGCCAAGGCGAATCTCTGGAAGATCCCGTTTGTCGGCTGGCATCTGCATCGCTCCGGCCAGGTACCGGTGGATTCGAGCAGCATGCGTTCCGCTGTCGCCAGCCTGAACCGCGGCGTAGCGGCGCTGAAAGCCGGGATGCCGCTGCTGGTCTTTCCCGATGGTGGCCGCGCAGAAGATGGCCGCGTGCAGCCGTTTCTTTCCGGATCAGCGTGGATGGCGATTCGCGCCGGCGTGCCCATTGTTCCTCTCGCGCTGGTGGGCACCTACGAACTGCTGCCGATGCACACCTACCACCTCAATCCCCGGCCCCTACTGCTGATCGCAGGCGAACCCATCGCCACCGCAGACTGCACCACAAAAGACGCGGACGTGATTACGCAGAGGGTTTTTGATGCGGTGAGTGCGATGTACTATCAATACTCAGAGCATGAAGCCGCGCATCGCCATTCCGATTCCGAATAGTACGGAGCTTGACTACAACAAGCGCGCCTGGCCCGCGTATGCGCAGGCAATCGAGCACGCAGGCGGCGAGCCTGTCGAGATTCCGCTGACCGCAACGCAGCAGGAGATCGCCAACATTCTGAACACCTGCCAGGGCGTGCTTCTGCCCGGCAGCCCCGCAGATACAAATCCGCAGAAGTACGGCGCGGAGCGTGAACCCGAGTGCGGTCCCTCCGACGCCATTCGCGAGAGCGTGGATGAGCTGCTCTTTCAGGACGCGTACAACCTGCACAAACCCATCCTCGGCATCTGCTACGGCGCGCAATCTCTGAACGTGTGGCGCACCGGCACATTGGTGCAGCATCTGCTACCCATGCCGGTGAATCACCCCGCGGGTAAGGCTGTTCCCATTGCGCATACCGCAATGATCACGCCGGATTCCCTACTGGGCAGCATCATCGCCGAGGCAAAGAGCAGCGACACCTCCGACGCGCCGGAAGCCCCCCTGGAGGGCGGCTTCCTCAAGCTCCCGGTAAACTCCAGCCACCATCAAGCCATCGGCATTGCGGGTGATGGTCTGCGCGTGGTAGCCCGCTGCCCGCAGGACGGCGTCGTGGAGGCAGTAGAAGGCACGGCCCCGGATCACTTCGTGCTCGGAATCCAGTGGCATCCTGAGCGCAGTCAAGGCATCAGCGCTGCCTCGCGAGCCATCTTTGACCGCTTTGTACATGAAGCCGCCAGTTGGCAACCGCGCAAGATATCGGAATCCATTGGCTAGACAATGACACTGCCACCCAAGCGCATTCATCAGCTAATTTCAGCATATCTTGTTGATTCAATTATAGATATCTCCATTAACCAACTTGGTTCCTATCTGGATCTGCTGGTCAAGTGGAATGCAAAAACCAACCTGACTGCGGTTCGGGATCCTGAAGAGATTGTCCGCACCCACTTTGGAGAAAGCCTTTTTGCCGGCCAGCAAATGGCGCCAACGCTTGCAGCCAATGGAACCTCCCTGCTGGACTATGGCTCCGGCGCAGGCTTTCCCGGCCTGCCTATCCAGATACTCTTCCCGGCACTGCAGGTTACGCTCGCTGAATCACAATCGAAGAAGGCCAGCTTCCTGCGCGAGGCCGTGCGGACGCTGGGGTTGGCAACTACAGTTCACGCAGGCCGGGTAGAGGATATGCCCATCAGCCGGCAATTCGACGTAGTCACCCTGCGCGCGGTAGACAATATGGAAGCCGCGCTCTTCGGCGCATTGCCCCGGCTGACAGAAGACGGAATATTGGCAGTTCTAACGACAGAGAGCCAGATGGAACAGGTTGTAGCAACCGCCCCCCTGCACTGGGGCAAAACCATCTCCATTCCGCAAAGCCGTCAGCGCATCCTGATGCTGGGTACAGCCCGTTAGAACGGATTGTTCCACGTGGAACAATCTCTCCCTCTCTGTCTTTCTCCTGTGGATTCTTCAATCGCCATGTTCCACGTGGAACATACGCACAGCTTTCTCAGCTTCTCCACAGGTTCTGCACAGCTTCCGCTTGCTCCTGCTATCAACCATCCCGTACCCTTCATTTGTCCCTGGAAAGTAGCCATGAGCAAGATTCTTGCTGTTGTGAACCAAAAAGGTGGCGTCGGCAAAACCACCACCGCAATCAATCTCGCCGCTGCCCTAGCTCTCGAAGGCTTGTCCACCTTGCTGGTCGATTGCGACCCACAAGCCAACTCGACTGGCGGCCTCGGCTTTGCGCGGAACGAGACGCGCTCCACCATGTACGACATGCTGATCGGCAATGTCCAGGCAGCCGACGTGGTACAGCCTACAGATATTGACACGCTCAAGCTCATTCCCAGCAGCCGGAACCTGATCGGAGCCACTCTGGAGCTGATCTCCCAGGATCGCCGGGAGTTTCGCCTGCGTGAGGCCCTCGCGCCCATTCGCGAGCAGTATCCCTTCATCCTGCTGGATTGCCCTCCCGCCCTTGATCTGCTGACGCTGAACTGCTTGGTGGCCTCAGATGGCCTGCTGGTTCCTATGCAGGCCGAATATTTCGCCCTGGAAGGCATATCCGAGCTAATGAGTACCCTGGACCGCGTCAGCCAGGCCTACAACCCCACTCTAACGCTCGAAGGCGTACTGCTCACTATGTACGACGATCGCACCAATCTATCGCAGCAGGTTACGGAGAACCTGCGGGCCTTCTTTGGCGAGAAGCTCTTCTCTACCACTATTCCTCGCAATGTCAGGCTGGCCGAAGCGCCCAGCCATGGTAAGCCCGTGATGCTCTATGATCCACGGTCGCGTGGTGCAGAGGCTTATCAAGCCTTGGCACTCGAACTTCTGCAGCGGAATGCGATTGAAAGTCCCCGCGCCAAAGAGCGCAAACAGGCTGCAATGCTCAGCTCCGGCCCAAAAATTCGCCTCTGGCCATACACTAAGTAATTGATAGTAAAGGATTTATATGTCAAATACTAATATTCGCCGTCCCGCTCTGGGCAAAGGTCTTGATGCCCTGCTTCGTGCGCCCTCACCCGCTCCGCAAGCACCCGCTGCTCCTCCCGTCAGTGATGGCAAACCCCGCGAGGTTGAAGTTGACCTGATCGACCCCAGCCCTTTCCAGACGCGCGGAGCGATGGACGCCGAGCAGCTCGACGAGTTGAGCCGGTCGATCGCCGCCACAGGCGTTGTGCAGCCCATCATCGTGCGCCCCCTGCCCAATGGACGCTTCCAGCTCATTGCCGGCGAGCGCCGCTGGCGCGCCTCGCAGAAGGCCGGTAAGACAACCGTCCCCTCGGTGCTGCGGCAAGTCTCTGACGAACAGGCGATGGAGATGACCATCGTCGAAAACCTGCAACGCGCAGACCTGAACGCGATGGAGCAGGCGCGCGCTTATGAGCGGCTGAGCCGCGAGTTCAAGATGACACAGGAGCAGATGGCACAACGCACCGGCAAAGATCGCGCCACGGTGGCAAATTTTCTCCGGCTGCTGCGGCTGCCGGAAGCGGTGCAGAAATCAGTGGAGATTGGAGAACTCAGCTTTGGCCATGCGCGCACGCTGCTCGCGCTGGAGAATGAAGAACGCATCCTGTCCGCACACAAGAAGGTAATCGCACTGCATATGTCCGTACGCCAGACCGAGAGCCTGGTACAGGGCATGCTGAACCCGGAGAAGAAGCCTGCAAAGACAGACACGGCAGAGATCCTCGACCCCAACGTGCGCTCGGCGCAGGAGCAGTTGCAGCGCGCGCTCGGCTTGAAGGTTCGCATCGAAGACAAGAAGGGTAAAGGCCGCGTCATCATTGAGTATTCTGGCGTAGACGACTTTGACGCCATTGTGACGGCGCTGGGCAACTAACCACCCACATCACTGCAATCACCGCGCGTTACCCGCCGTGAGGAGAGCACCATGTTCAAAGCAACGAATTTCGAGTATCGCAATCGCTACATCATTCACGTCATCCTCTTCGTGCTTGGATTTATGGCACCCTGGGGCAGGCTGTGGCCTCGGCATGGCCAGCGTACCTGGGCGGCGCTCACCATGCTCCCGGTTGAACATGGCGGCATGCCGATTCTCGCGGCTACGCTGGCCGTCACCGCGCTGGGGCTATTGCTGGTGGTGCTGGGCGCGGTGCTGCGCACGTGGGGCACAGCGTACATCGGCGCGGACGTAGTGAACTCCCGCGGCATGCACGGCGGCGCGGTGGTGGCCGACGGGCCGTACCGGCACATGCGCAATCCGCTCTACGTGGGCTCGTGGCTGCACATGCTGGCGGTTGCCCTGCTGATGGAGCCCGCTGGCGCAATCTTCACCATGGTGCTGGGCGGCCTGCTGCAACTTCGCTTGATCGGCAGCGAAGAACCCTTCCTGACGCAAAAGCTGGGCGCGGACTACACCGCCTACTGCGCGCGTGTGCCGCGGCTGCTGCCGTCCATTGTGGCGAAGGTTCCGGCTGCGGGCCACACACCACACTGGGGATATGCCGTGTTGTGCGAGATCTACTTTATCGGCGTGGCGGTGAGTTATGCTGTGCTGTTCGCGCTCTATGGATCGATGCTCTTCCCCGTGCACATTCTGCTGCTGGTGCAGTGCATTCTAGCTTCGCTGGGTGTATCGCTGATTGGCGATGCGTTTAATAAGAAGCTGAAGGCCGCTGAATAGCTTCGGGCGACTGTTTTTGCGCGTAAAGCTCCGAGCCATTATTTTGCTTCGGCATTACCGCCCGTGAGCGCCGCTGCTCCTTTTTGACGCAGGAAAACGATTGGCTGCTGGTCGTCCGCTGCGAGCTTCATGTAAAAATTGCGAACCTCTTGATATTTTTCAGGCAGAAAGATTACAGAAGCCAGATCGTAGCGCCTCCGCACGGTCAGCGAACCCGGCTTCTGTTCAACCTTGAAGTCATATTCCACAGCACGTGGAACCTGCAATATATCTTCTTTTGGAACAGCTTCCATTGTCAGGCCCGCTGGATACTTCACCAGAACCGCATCCAGAACGCGCTCGCCATAATGGAAATAGATTGGGGACTTGCGCGTCTCCGGTGCAAAGAGTGGCTTGCTCTGTGCCTCAAAAAACTCACCCGGCACAATGATGCGCTGCTCTGTAGCTATCCCCAGTGGGCCGCGAACTACCGCATTCGCAATCAGTGGCTGTTCGTAGTCATCCAGATGCTCGACAGTGGTCAGCGTAACATGCAGGCCCGCAGGAACAGTTCGGCACAACCAGGCATAGATTGCATTGCGCAGGGTACCAGCGTCGTTTATTAACGCCATCTGCCGCCACTCCAGCGCAGGAATACCTGACCAGGAGATGCTAATGGTGCCATGCGCTTGACCATTCGTATCCAACTGCAGGTCGGCCACACGGTGGACTTGGTTCGTCACGAATGAGCCTAGCGGTGTTGTTGCAACCTCCGTGCGCAGGTTTTCCATCTGGCGGACGCCCTGTACTCCGCTGTGCATCCAGGAGAGCTGTCCATAGGGGCAATACCTTTGGCCGGGGTCGAAAAACTGCTCCTTGCCGTCAACCTTAACGATGGCCACATAGCTATCCAGTTGCGACATGTTGAGCCATTTAGAAGAGAAGATATTGTTATCGCGGCTCGTCACCTTCATAAGATAGGCCTTCATGCCGGCAGCACGAGCCAGCGCTACAAATAGCTTGGTCAATTGTTCGTCCGTACCACGTTTGCGCAGCCAGACATCCAGCGTTGAACTAGCAGGCTTCAGGCCGGCGGCTTGATCCTCCGCATGCTCATGCTGTCGCGAGAAGTGGGTATTATCCATTGTCATGACAGCAGCGTAGACCTTCTTTAACTTCTCCTCGCTGGTATCACTGGGAGCAACCAGCGAGTGCAAGGCATCCTGCATCTTTTCGGGCGAGGAAAGAAATGTCTCGGCCTGTTCGGACCAAGCCTTGCCAGCAGTCTTCCAGAAAACCTCCTCACTCGGCGTACGCGCCGGGTCATCATGCATTCGAGCGACATAGAAGTTCACCCGGTAGGTATAGCTGTGAA
Organism: Acidobacteriaceae bacterium; assembly: GCA_031296355.1. The sequence goes on along the minus strand of JARLFX010000110.1, from coordinate 9,940 downwards.
GTGGTGGTGCAAATTCTTCATCCGCTATCGGATTTACATCGGCAACCGTAAGTTCATAGCTGCGAGTAGCTGATTTGAAGATATTTCCTTCGCTGGTAATTGTTTTTATCTGGGCGCCATCTGGCAATACAGAGCTCCAGCTCAACGCATCGCCAGTCGTCTTCCAGAGAAAATAGTCTTTCCGCACAAAGAGATTCTGCTGTACATACCAGGTAGGCTTGAAGTACCAGCCATAGTTGCAGCGCCGTGTGTACCGGTACTCCAGTATGCTGCCAACCTGAACATCCGGCAGGGTAAACAGCTTCTGCATGATTTTCCGATGGTGTGTCTCTTCCAGGGTTCGCTCGTACGGCGCACCGGTAAATGGAATCACGGTGCCGTCACTATGAATGGTGCGGCCCTCCAGTCCCTCTACCGTGTAGTGAAACCGCCCACTATTATCATCCAGATATTCCAGGGCTACATCGCCATATTTTCGGCCCGGCTCGGTCAAAACTTTCAGGCGCACATAGATGCTCTCCGTGCGGTCATCCTCGTCCGTGATCTCTTCGCGGTAGAGATAGATCGCAGCAGCGCCGGGAGCTTTCGGCTCTGAGGTCATCGCAAGCTCCTCCGCGGTGGGCTGGATCCATTGCTCATCTCGCGCAAAGGCTGGACGACAGACCGCGAAAAGTATGAGCAGGACGCCCGAACACAAGCCGAAGCACGAGAGGTGAAGTTTGCAGCGCACGAAAATCTCCCTGATCGCGCACTGCTCATGCAGCTGCGGGAAAACGCGATGCGAGTAGTTGATATAGCTTTATACGTCGGAAGAAATGGTAGAGCAAGCCGGTAAATCTTCCTCTCCCAAAACAGAACGGAGCAGAAGGCCTAAGCCGTCTGCTCCGTTTTGGTGAAGCCATCGCTGTGGGACCGAAGTTTCTCTGGGATGATGCGCGCCATAGCGCGAACATCCGCAGAGGGCTTCTCAGTGGCCACCGCAGCGAGTGGTAAGGCGAAACTACTTCTTCGGCGGAGCGATCGCGTCCTTCGCAGCCTTGGCTACGCGGAACTTCACGACGGTCTTCGCTTTGATCTTGATGGTCTCACCGGTCTGCGGGTTGCGGCCGAGGCGCGCCTTGCGCTCTGCCTTAACCAGCTTGCCGATGCCGGGGATGGTGAACTCGCCGCTCTTCTTGGTTTCCTTAACGGCGGTCTCAGCGAGCAGCTCGAGGCCGGCTGCTGCCTGCTTGTTGGTGAGTTCGAGCTTCTCCGCCATAAGGCGGACGAGCTGAGTCTTGGTCAATCCCTTTGCCATGATGTACTCCTTCGTTTTATTTCAAATTTGGATAACGGCATCCGCCGTCATCGGACTGGTGCGCTAACCGCAACCGCTGGAAGACTCACCGCGCATTCCGCCGGGCGGAGAATGTCCGAACGGTGAGAATCGCCAATGTTCATGCGGGTGCGGAGAACTGTACCGCTGTCAACCTTGCGGCTTTTGCAAGAGTTTGTCAACGGGAAAACTACGGTTTCCACAGGTTTTTTCAGGGTTTTTTCGGTTTTTGTCTGTTTTTATCGGTTTTTGTGCGATTTAAGGTACATTCCCCCGCTAAAACAGAGGCTTCCTGCGCAGCGCAGCCACGAGCGGAGTGTTGAGAAAATCCACAACTGGAGCGGCTGCTTTGAATCTCGCGATGATCTCTTTCTGTAGCGCGGGCGTGATTGCGGTCTCCACCGGCAACGTCGCGGAGAAGCCCCACTGCCGGGGTAGCAGCAGATCAATTGCGGGATGGTCGGGCAGATAGCCCTTCGGCGCGCGGGTAAGTGGCGCTCCCTCAAACTCGTTCATCAGGCTGCGCAGTTTTTTTGCGGCCAGCAGCTTGCGCAGTTCGGCATGGTGCTCCGCAATGTGGCGGCGGATAGCGAGGAGCTGGTCACGCTCCGGCATGTAGACGCCGGCGGCGATTACCAGGCCCTCTGGCCCAATGTGGAAGTAATAGCCGCCGCCGCTGGTCTTCTCCAGCCCGTCGCGCGACCACCACGCCGACGCATTGCGCTTGTAGGGCCGCTTATCGTGCGAGAAACGGATATCGCGATAAATGCGCATGGCGACCTTCTGCGGCGGGCGCACATGCAAGGGCGCGAAGGCGAGCATCTGCTCATTGAGCTCGGCGATGATGGCCAACATCGGCGCCTTCACTTCCGCTTCGTAGATAGGTTTGCGCGCAGCAAACCAGGTGCGGTCGTTGTTCCGTTTTAGGCCACGGAGAAATTTAAGTGCTGCTGGGGAGAAGTGAGTTGCCATCCTTCAAATTTTACTCGTGTATGCTTTTCGCACAGAAACATCTGGAGAAATCATGGAAACGAACACGATATTGCTGGTACTTGGCGTCATTGTTGCAATCATTTTTCTGGTCACGCTGTTGAAGACGCTCTACACCGTACGCACTGCGAGCGCAGGTATTGTGGAGCGGTTCGGCAAGTTCAACCGCATCGTGCGGCCCGGCCTGCATGTGCTGCTGCCGTATTGCGAGCACGTCTATATTGTGGGGCTGCAGGTGAACCAGGCGCAGTTCCAGGTAGAGACCAAGACACGCGACAACGTGTTTGTGCAGATCCCCGTCAGCGTGCAGTACCAGGTGCTGGACGACAAGATATTTGAGAGCTTCTACAAGCTGAGCAGCCCGCAGAAGCAGATTGAAAGCTTCGTCTTCAACTCCATCCTTGGCCATGTTCCCAAGCTCACCCTGGATGAGACATTCGAGCAGATGGCGTCCATCTCGGTCGCGGTCAAGACGGAGCTGGACGCAACCATGCGCGACTTCGGCTTCAATATCCTGACCGCCTTGGTCACCGATCTGGTACCTGACGAAAAGGTAAAGACGGCAATGAACGACATCAACGCGGCACAGCGGGCGCAGGTGGCAGCGCAGGCGCGCGGCGAGGCGGAGAAGATCCTGAAGGTAAAGCAGGCTGAAGCGGAAGCTGAGGCGAAGGCGCTGCAGGGCAAGGGCATTGCTGCGGAACGCCAGGCGATTGTGGATGGCCTGCGCGGCTCGATCGAGCACTTCCGCGAGTCGGTACCCGGGGCGACGGCAGAAGATGTGATGGCGCTGGTGCTGATCACGCAGTACTTCGACACGCTGAAAGAAGTCGGCACAAAGGCGGGAAGCAGCACCATCTTCCTGCCGAGCAATCCCGGCGCAGCCAACGACTACATGGCGCAGATTCTGGCCGGGCTGCGCGGCGCGGCGACAGGACACATTCCACAGCCGCCGCCACCGCACATAGGAGTCTAACCAGCCCGCATAGCGCCGCGGATTACCGCGGCGCTATCGTCACAAGTACTTTGCCGATGCCGCCCTTCTCCGCAAGCCGGTGTGCCTCGGCCATCTGCTCCAGCGGAAGCCGCTTGCCAATAGGAATACTCAGCTTTCCTGCCACCACGGCACGGGCAAGCTCTTCCAGCTCAGGGCCGTCTTCTTCAACGCGAAGGGTAACGACGTTTACGTTGGGGTGATCCTTGCGATTGGCGGGCTCGCCGAGTACTGAGGCAAAGGTGCCGCCGGGTTTTACCAGCGTGAGCAATTTCTCCGCAGTCTCGTGGCCGACGGTGTCTGCCACGGCATCGTACGGTGCATATTTCTTAATCTCGGCGTCGTCTTCGAGCGAGATCACAGCATCCGCGCCGAGTTCCTTCGCTTCATCCATTTGCTTCGCGCGTACGCCGGCGATGACCTTTGCCCCGGACTGCTTGAGCGCGTAGACGGCGGAGCGGCCTACGCCACCGATGGCTCCGGCAACGAGCACGGTCTGGCCGGCGGTGGGTTTGATGCCGTGGGTAACGAGCTGCTCCCCGGTGAGAGTGACCAGCGGCAGGACCGCGGCTTCGAGTATGTCGAGTCCTTCGGGAACGTGGGCGAGGTCCTTCGCCTTGATGGCGACGAGTTCGGCGTAGGCGGCCATGGTCAGGCCCATCACGCGGTCGCCAATCTTGAATCCCGAGACGCTGGGGCCGACTTCCTTCACCGTGCCTGCGGCGTCGCGCCCAAGTATCGCGGGAAGTTCGAGCGGCATGTACTTTTGCAATGCGCCGCTGCGAACCTTGAAGTCAACGGGATTGATGCTGGTTGCGGCCATCTGCACCAGAACTTCGCCCGGCCTGAGTTTCGGGTCAGGCGCGTCTTCATACTTCAACTGCTCCGTGCCACCGTATTGGTGAATCACAATCGCTTTCATGAACATAACCTCTGTTCATTAGATGTTGATTCGCCGCCAGGAGCAGTACCGTGCGGGTCTACGCTACAGCTCTACAGCATTCTCCACAATCAGCTTCTGGGCGCGGGAGATGAAGTCTGCCAAGGGGGTGCTGCCTTCATCGCCCTTGCCGCGGGTGCGGACACTGACGGCTTCTGTCGCGGCTTCCTTGTCACCCATCACCAGGACGAATGGAACCTTCTGCAGTGTGAATTCGCGGATCTTGGCGTTCATCTTCTCGTTGCGCGCGTCCAGCTCTACGCGGATGCCGGCGGCTTCCAGCTTTGCCTTCACCTTCTCTGCGTAGTCGAGATGTTTCTCGCTGATGGGCACGATGCCGACCTGGACCGGGGCGAGCCACATGGGGAATGCACCGGCATAGTGCTCGATGAGCACGCCGAAGAAACGCTCAACCGAGCCGAAGAGAGCGCGGTGGACCATGACGGGCTGATGCTTCTCGCCGTCTTCGCCGGTGTATTCGAGTTCGAAGCGCGCGGGCAGGTTGAAATCAAACTGCACGGTGGAGAGCTGCCACAGGCGCCCAAGCACGTCGACGAGTTTCACGTCGATCTTGGGACCGTAGAAGGCGGCTTCGCCGGGGAAGGTGTTGAACGCAAGACCGCGCTCGGTGAGCACCTTCTTGAGCGCGCCTTCGGCGTTGGCCCAATCCTCGGCGGTGCCAAAAAAATCTCCGGCCTTCTTCGGATCACGGGTAGATAGTTCAACACGGTATTCCTTGAATCCAAAGTTTTTCAGCACAGCCTCCGCGAAATCGAGGCAGGCGACCACTTCGTCCTCGATCTGCTGCGGCGTGCAGAAGATGTGGGCATCATCTTGCGTAAAGCCGCGGACGCGCAGCAGGCCGTGCATAGTACCGGAGCGCTCGTAGCGATAGACGTTGCCAAACTCAGCGTAGCGCTGCGGCAGGTCGCGGTAGCTCTTCGGCGAATTCTTGTAGATGAGGATGTGGCCGGGGCAGTTCATCGGCTTCACGCGATACTCATCGTCGTCCAGCTTCATGGGCGGGAACATATCTTTGGAGTAAACGCCGTCGTGACCGCTGATCTTCCAGAGTTCGCGGCGCATGATGTGCGGCGTGTAGACGAGCAGGTAGCCGCGACGGATGCACTCTTCGCGCATCCAGTCTTCCATCTGCTTGCGCACCAGCCCACCCTTGGGATGCCAGAAGATCAGGCCGGGGCCGGCGACTTCCTGAATACTGAAGAGGTCAAGCTGCTTGCCCAGGGTGCGGTGATCGCGCGCCTTGATCTCTTCCAGCTGCTTGAAGTATGCGTCGAGGTCCTTCTGGTTGAAGAAGGCTGTGCCGTAGATGCGCTGTAGCTGCTTGTTCTTCTCATCGCCCAGCCAGTAGGCTCCGGCGATGGTGGTGATCTTGAACGCCTTCACCCGGCCAGTAGAAGGAACATGCGGGCCGCGGCAGAAGTCAGTGAACTTGCCGTTTTTGTAGAGTGAAACGCCTTCACCCTGCTTAGTGAACTTCTCCACGAAGTGTTCCTTCATGAAGTCGCCATGGTCGCGAGACCATGCAATAAATTCGTCGCGGTCTTCGTACTCGCGGATGAACTTCTCATCGCGCGCCACCACCTCCGCCATCTTCTTCTCGATCAGCGCGAGGTCTTCCGGCGTAAACGGCTGTTCGCGGTAGACGTCGTAGAAGAAGCCGCTGTCCGTGGCAGGGCCGTGGCCCAGCTTCGTCTCGGGAAAGAGTTCGAGCAGAGCCGTCGCCATCACGTGCGCGGCAGAGTGGCGCACCACGCGCAGGGCTTCGGGATCACTCTCCTTGAGCAGCCACAGTTCCACGTCCTCGCAAAGGGGCGCGGTCAGATCGACCAGGCGCTCGGCAGAGGCGCTGTCGGCAGCGTACATCGCTTCTTCTGAGAGTGCGGCCTCGGTCGGTGTCGTCTCCGGGGTCGCTGCCTGGGCCTGCGGCGCGAGCGGGCGCACTTTGGCGACCACAACGGCGGCCGCAAGGCGCGGCGAGATGCTGTTCGCGATATCAAGCGGGGTGGTGCCGTTGGGAACTTCGCGGCGGGAACCGTCTGGCAATTGGATCTGGATAGTGCTGGGCGTGCTCATGGTCATTGATTTAGCTCTGGATAACAGGATACCGCGTGTACCCCAATCGTTGTAGCGAAGGCGCATCTTGCGTGGCATGGCTTGTGCGAACCATGGAAGCTAATGTCAGGAGTGTCATCCCTGTTGCAGCAGACACCTGGCGCAGTGCCCGGTGCCACGGCTCGTAGAGATTTGACCCAGGAGAAAGCCCAATGCAGGTTCTTTGCAAAGCGTCCACGACGACAAGTGATGTGCGCTGCAGCGTTTGCGGCCAGGGATTCGTTGTCTATTGGGAGCGGCATTCGCCGGAAGAGCAGGAGGCTGCCCGCGCCATGGTGCAGCAGCAGATCGCCGATCACCACCGCCTTGGCAGCAGCTCAGAAGCCCACCCGACGGCGGGCTTCAACGTGCCGCAATGGAATGGTTTGCCAAAATTTTCAGCCGCGGCCCTGCTGGGCGGCGCGCCCGAGTGGAGCTACTAGCTCCGCAGCTTGCGGCGAATCCATAGCTGGCCCAGATAGATGTAGGCCAGGGCGAGCACGGCCAGACCGGCTGGCAAACCGGCGTCGCGGTAGCTGTCTGCAAAATCAATGCTCCGGTGGCCGGTCGAGTTCAGTATCAAAATCGTGACAATGGAAACAAAGCAGGTCAGGAAGAAGGCTGCGAAGCCTGCGGCCGTGCCCATCAGCAGGCTCTGAAACCAGCCAAGTTCGCCCATGGGGATGCCGAGTAGGGTGCCCCGGCGGGCGGCGGCCGCGCGGGCGGCGCCCAGGTCGGCGGGCGGCGGTGCACTGGGGGGAGTGGGGATGTCAGACATGTGGCTCCTTATGTTCCTACACAGGATAGAATAGCGTCCTATGGCAGAGACGGTACAGGCGGCACAGATTCACTTGGTTCCAGCGCAGCAAGTGGTGCGCGAGGTGGCAGTGCACACGGCGGCAAACGGCCTGCACTATGCGCCCTACGGCGACACGCGCGTGACCGAAACTGACCTGGTGCGCATGGTGGAGTCCGTGCCGCGCATCGTGGCAGAAGCGCTGGAGCGCAAAGCCTACTATTTTGTTCCGCTTACGCTGGGCGACGGCACAATCGACCCCGCAGCGGAGTTTGGCGGCGAGACGCTTGTGGCTCCCGCCTACACGGTGGAGCTGGGCGACCGCGCCGTATGCCATCGCAATGTCTCCTTCGGCAAGTCAGAGTGCATCTTCATCTCCACACAGCTGATGGATGACCGCTTTGCCCTGGCGTTTGAATTCGCCATCAACATCGGCCATGCGTTTGTGGATGCGGCGGGCGTGCCGGAGAGTTTCTCTACCTTGGCGTGGAAGCAGGCTGAGGCGCACGTAAAGGGCGAGACGTCGCACGATGCCTGGGAGTGCCGCAACCGCGCCTTGCCGCCGGACAGCACGGTGCCCAGTGAGCGTCAGCGCATCGACGAGAAAGTGAAGAGCAGCTACCTGGAGCTGGCGTTTGCTGATGCGATCGCAATCTACCTGCTCTCGCTCACCGTGGACTTTGATTATTCCGAGCTGCGCGAGCGCGAATATCCGCTGCTGGCTCCGCAGGCGTTGGGCGAGCGGCTGAAGCATATCGCGGCGCTGTTCCCGCCAAATGCCGGCTACGAATTCGCAGTGCTGTACAGGCGCAAAGTATGATCGCGCATCTTCGCGGACGACTCTTCGCCAAGCATCCTAACCAGGCCATCGTAGAGGCGGGCGGCGTCGGCTACGACGTCACCATCAGCGTGCCTACATTCAGCGCTCTCCCGGCAGAGGGCGCGGAAGTCTCTCTCGTCATCCACACCCATGTGCGCGAAGACCAGATCGCGCTCTTCGGCTTCACCAATCTCATCGAAAAAAAGCTGTTTGAGAAGTTGATCTCGGTGAGCGGCATCGGCCCCAAGCTCGCAATCACGGTGCTGAGCGGCCTGCCCGCAGAGAAGCTGGTGGGCGCGATTCGCAGCAGTGATCACGCCATGCTGACGCGCATCCCCGGCATCGGCAAGAAGACCGCCGAGCGCGTAGTGCTGGAGCTGAAAGATAAGCTGGACGAGATTGGCTCCGGCCCGGCGGGTGCAAGTATCGGCGCAGTGGGCGACGATGTGCTCTCGGCAATGGTGAACCTGGGCTATCAACGCCCCGTGGCGCAGAAAGCGATTGAAACAGCACGCGAACGCGTAGCAGATGCGAACGACTTCGACGAACTGTTCCGCGCTGCAATCGCGGCTGTGCGCTAGCTTATTCCGGAATCACTTCAATGCCCGTCACCGTGGCATAGCCCTGCACCGGAACGAACGCCAGCAACAGCTTGCCCTGCGCGTTGGCCTCCAGTCCGGTTGCTTTGCGCACCACCACGTCAGAGTCGTGGCCTTCCTTCTCCAGATCAAAATGGTTGAGCAGTAGCTTGCCGTTGCAGAAGACATTGAAGACGTGCGCCACTTTGTCTTTATCGCTCGCCGCCGGATCGGGCTGATCCCATGCGCCGTGGCGCACGGCAAAGTGCAGCAGCACAGCGTACTTTCCCGGCGCAATCGGAATGGCGTAGGTAAAGTTTCCCCAACGTTCCGATTCGTATAGCTCAGGATCGTCCGTCCCGCTGACCGGTGCAGTGTACGAAGCAAGCTGCCCACCCTGGAAGAAGTTATCCGGGCTCCACCAGTTACTGTCGTTGGAGTAGTACGGTATCTGCCGCGTGAGTACGCGCACAGGGCGGATATGCCCCTTCACCCCAGGAAGAATCTCGATGCCGGAGAGGATGGCTTGCTTGCCGTCTTCTCCGGTAAATTCAAGATGCAGCAAGCCGTCTTTATCCGGCGAGAGGCCGGGAAACACCTTCACATCCGCGGTGCGGCTGGCCCCGGCATCGGCCACGATGTCGAAGTGATCCAGCAGCGTGCGCCCATTGGCGCGGACACTGAAAATCCGGCTGCCTTCGCCACTCGTACCACTGGACTCAGGGTCATAGACCGTCTCTGCGAAGTGCAGATGCAGCTCGTAGAGACCGGCCTTCAGCGGAATGTTGTAGCGGAACTGGCCCTGGCGGCTGGTGCGGTAGAAGCCCTGCTCCTGCGTGCGCCAGATGTGCTGTACTGCGCTCTTCACAATGCTCCCGCCATCAAAGTCCGTGTCCGCGCTCCATAGCCGGCCGGCATGATCCACCAGGCTGCGGGTAGTGCCTGCGAGAATGCGGACTTCATCGCCATTAGGTGGGCCAAACTGCGCTTCTGGATTGAGCGTTGCGCTGGAGGTGTCTGGAATTGCGGCTTGACGCGCGCGATGCAGCATAAACACTGCATTCCAGAGGCCAAGGGCAAGCAGGATGAGTGCCGCAGCCAGCCATAAACCGGTGATTTTTCGTGGACGAATTGGCGGTAACACCGCGGTGTCTTGCGGTAAATTTGGCGGTGATGCTACGGTCGCTGCGGTGGCCGGTTCAAACCGTGGGACGTACTGCCCCAGGGGGATGGTGATGCGCAGGGGGTGAGTTGCGCCCTCCTCGGCGTAGTACTCCGCCAGGCGGTGGCGGAGCCGGTTGGCCTGCACGCGGACGACGGAGTTGGTTTCCTGGTCGAAGGCGGCGCCACGGTCGAAGCACTCCACCCCGATGGAGTACTCCTTGATCTGGC
>JARLFX010000109.1 GCA_031296355.1 Acidobacteriaceae bacterium | reverse complement strand
CTGCTGGCCTGCTGCGACGGTGGCGAAGGCAACACCTACTGCACCGCCTGCTACACCGGCAACTATCCCACGCAGTGGATTGACGTGAAAGAGATTCTGCCTGCCGTAGCTTCACCGGAATCTCCAGCGGAGAAACCGGCAAAGCCCGACACGCAGAAGTCCCTCGCGTTCCAGCTACTTCCTTAGTCCAGGTCAAACAGCAGCACTTCGCCGCCGTCTGCGCTGGCAACTGTCAGCGCGCTTTCCCCGCTGATGGCCACGGCATCACCCTGCTTCAACTCCACGCCGTTCGCTGTCACGCTGCCGCGCCCTACCTGCAGCCAGCCGTAGCCGCCACCAAACGTATGCGTCACGCTGGCGCCCGCCGTCAGCTTCGCGGCAAGCAACTCCGCATCGCTGTAGACGTGGAAGGAGCCGTCGCGTCCATCCTTGCTTGCCAGCAGATGCAGCTTGTCCGGCTCGGTCGTCACCGTAAAGCGCTTCTGCTCATACTTCGGCGTAATGCCGTTCTGGTTAGGCAGCAGCCAGATCTGCAGCATGTGGCACTCCTCGCCGGGCGAAGGATTCATCTCGCTGTGGCGCACACCGCTGCCGGCAGACATATGCTGCAGCTCGCCGGGGGTAAGCGTCTCGCTCGCGCCGGTAGAGTCCTCATGCGCGATCGCGCCCTCCAGCACGTAGGTCAGGATCTCCATGTCGCGGTGCGGGTGCTTGCCGAAGCCCATCGCCGGGGCGATGCGGTCTTCGTTGATCACGCGCAGCGCACGAAAGCCCATCTGCTCGGGGTCATAGTAATCGGCAAAGGAAAAACTAAAGTTGGAATCCAGCCATCCGTGGTTCGCATGGCCGCGTTCGTTAGACCGTCGTATCGTCAGCATCGCAGCTCCTCGCAATATGGTATTTCGTTCCATGCTATGGATTCCCGAGGTGCAGAAACGATTCATTTGGCCCGATTGTGCAACGGTAGCTGTGCAACCTTTCGCTTCCAAGTTGCCTTCTTACGTTATTTAGGGGGAACATCCATGGCAACCAGGAAGGCAGCAGCAAAGAAGAAGTCTACGAGGAAGTACGGCCCGGCAGCGGGAAAGAGTGTGGAACGCGAGATGCACGCCCTGCATGAAGGCAAGCTGAAGAGCGGAAGCGGCAAAAAGGTCACCAGCCGCAAGCAGGCCATAGCCATCGGGCTTTCAGAGGCACGCAAGGCTGGCGCGAAAGTACCGAAGAAGAAATCCTGAGCCACCACAATGCAAAAAGACCTGCCACCCTGGCAGGTCTTCTTATATTCAGAAGCAGTACTGGTTACTTTTTGTCGGACGACGTAGAAGGTGCTGGCGTTGCAGGTGTAGCAGGCTTGCTTTCACTTGCAGATGAACTACTGCTGGCAGAGTCTGAATTGCTCGGAGCCGTGGCGCTGCTGATCGACGAGGAACTGTCGTGCGTCCCCGTAGATTTTGACGAGGAGTACCCGTCGCTGAACCACCCGCCGCCCTTGAACTGCACGGAAGGAGCCGTGATCACGCGCTCCAGCTTGCCCCCGCAGTGCGGGCAGGCAACAATCTCCGGATCGGAGAACTTCTGTATCTTCTCCGTGTGCCGTTTGCATTGCGTGCATTCATATTCGTAAAGCGGCATAACTACCTCGACTCTCCCGATTCCAACTCCACCAGGCGGACGCTCTCAATCGCTTCCACCTTGCGCAATGCCTCCACCGCCGCGTTCTCTGACTTCGCATCCGGTGCATCAATCTGGATCACGGCAAGCGCCTGTCCCTGCGGAACGCTCTGGCTGCGCACCGAGCGGCCCAGCGCAAAGTTGGCGATGTTGATCTTGTGCTCGCCCAGCACGGTGCCCATGCGGCCCACCACGCCGGGTACATCCTTGTTGCGGATGCAGAGCAGCATGCCCGTCAGCGGCGCTTCGATATCGATGTTGTCATACGCGATCAGGCGCGGCGAATTGCCGTGCAGCACCGTCGCGCTGCCGGTGGAATCACCCGCGCTGAAGTGCAGCGTAATCTTCAGCACGTTGCCCGCGCCGCCACTGGCGACCGGCTTCTTGTCTTCGTGCACGCGCAGCCCGCGCTCCTGTGCGATAGCGCTTGCGTTGATGCGGTTCACCGCATCAGAGTCCGCCAGCACGCCGCTCAGTGCAGCATTGCGAATCAACTCGGTCTTGCCCTCTGCCAGGCGGCCAGAGTAGCTCAGGCGAATACCTTCGAGATTGCCCTGCGCACCATGCGCCAGGAAACGGCCCAGCCGCTCGGCCATCTCAATGTACGGCGCCATCTCGCGGTATTCCTTCTCCGAAAGCGACGGCAGGTTCACCGCATTCTGCACTACGCCCAGCTTCAGGTATGCCTTCACCTGCTCCGCCAGCTGAATGCCGATAGCCTCCTGCGCCTCGTCTGTCGAACCGGCGATGTGCGGCGTCAGAATGGCATTGTCCAGTGCGTGATACGGAGACTCCTTCAGCGGCTCCTGGTGGAATACGTCCAAAGCAGCTCCAGCCACATGGCCAGACTTCAGCGCCTCCTGCAGCGCCTCTTCCACAATCAATTCGCCGCGCGCGCAATTAATGATGCGCACACCCTTCTTCATGATCGCGAGCGAGGTCGCATTGATGATGCCCTCGGTCTGCGGCGTCAACCCAACGTGCAGCGTCAGGTAATCCGCACGCTTGAAGAGATCGTCCATCGTCACCAGCGCCACGCCGTTCTCACGCGCAACAGCCGGAGCGATAAACGGATCGTAGCCGATCAGTTCCATGCCAAAGCTCTGCGCACGCGCCGCTACCTCCAGCCCAATGCGTCCCAGGCCAAGGATCGCCAGCGTCTTGCCGCGCAGTTCAGAACCCTGCAGCGACTTCTTGTCCCACTTGCCCGCATGCATGGTGGTATTGGCCGTGGCGATCTTGCGCGCCATGGTCAACATCAGCCCGATGGTGAGCTCCGCGACTGCCACCGCATTCGCACCCGGCGTATTCATCACCACAATGCCGCGATGCGTTGCCGCCGGAGTATCAATGTTGTCCACGCCAACACCGGCGCGGCCAATCACGCGCAGCTTCGGCGCGGCGTCCAGCAACTTCGCATCCACCTGCACGGCAGAGCGGACAACCAGCGCGTCAGCATCGGCCAGTTCAGCGGCCAGGCCATTCTTGATCTGGTCCGGCGTCACCACATTCCACGCCGGCTCCTGCTGGAAAACGGCGAGCGTCGCCGGAGACACTTTTTCTGCGAGAACAATCTTCATTGCTACTCCCTCTTGCACGTGCTGTGGCAGCCTGCGTGGACCGCGATGGAATTACTTGGTGGCTTCTGCGTAAACCTTCTGCGCTGCAATTAAGCCCTTGCCAAACTCAGCGCCCGGCAGCTTCAGCTTCAACGCCACATGCTCCAGTGCGCCGATCAGCGCGATGGTATCCATGTAATCAAAGAATCCGAGGTGCGCGATGCGGAAGATCTTGCCCTTCATATCGCCCTGGCCGTTGGTGATGGTGGCGCCAAAGCGCGCCTTCAGCTCCTTCACGATCGCGCCGGAATCCACGCCCTCAGGTGCCAGCACGCTGGTGGCAGCGGCAGACGGTGCAGACGGCGCAAAGAGCGTGAAGCCCAGTGCCTGCACGGCTGCGCGCGTCATCGCGGCAATCGTCTCTGCGTTGTGCACCATGGCCACGCGGCCCTTCGCCAGATCGCCATCGCCCTGCGCGGTGATCCAGTCAAGCGATGCACCCAGCGCTGCAATCAACGCAACCGCCGGCGTATAGGCGCTTTCGCCACCCTTCGCGTTCTTGCGTTCCTTGCGCAGGTCAAAGTAGTAGCGCGGATTGTAAGTCGCTTCCATGCGGTCCCATGCCTTATCGCTGATCGCGAGGAACGAGAGCCCCGGAGGAATCATGAACGCCTTCTGCGATCCGCCGATAAGTACGTCCACGCCCCAGGCATCGATGTCCAGCGTCGTGGTTCCCAGGCCGGTGATCGCGTCCACGATCAGCAGCGCTTCGCTCTTCTGCGCCTTGATCAGCTCGGCCACGCCCTTCACGTCATTGCGGATGCCGGTCGAAGTCTCCGTCGCCTGCATAAAGACGGCGCGCGTCTCCAGGTGCAGATGTGCCTTCACCTCTGCGAGATCAAATGTCTGGCCGTAAGGCACTGTGATGGTATCCACCGTGCAGCCGAAAGCCTTGCCCAGCGCAGTCCAGCGCTCGCCAAACTTACCGGAACAGAGCACCAGTACGCGGTCGCCGGGCGAGGTCAGGTTGCTGACCGATGCCTCCATCGCTCCTGTACCCGAAGACGACAGGATGATGACGTCGTTCTTCGTGCCGTAGAACTCCTTCATCTGTGCGAGCACGCGCGTGTAGAGCACGCGAAACTCGGGCGTGCGATGGTGGATGTCCGCGGCTGCCATGGCAAACTGGGCGGCAGGAAGCAACGGAGTCGGTCCGGGGGTAAAGAGCCTGATCTTACGAAGCATGGATTGTGATTCCTTCTGGAAGGGGCGCGGGGGCTTACGCCGAGTTCCTCTGCCGTATGCCGGCTGCAGTCTTTTGGCCTTCCTCTTTATTGTACCGAGCGACAAGAATCCCCGTAGTTTTCTATAATGGAAGGCTGCACTACGAAAGAGGCTATAAGCATGGGCATCGTCGAAAAGCTGAACGCAGACATCATCACCGCCATGAAAGCGCGTGAGGCGCAGAAGCTGGAAGCGTTGCGCATGGTCAAATCCGCATTGAAAAGCAAAGAGATAGACAAGCGCGAACCCCTGACCGAAGCCGAAGCCCAGAAGATTCTCGGCACCCTCATCAACCAGCGCAAAGACTCTGTGGAGGCCTTCACCAAGGGCAACCGTCCCGAACTCGCCGCAAAGGAACAGGAAGAGATCAAGCTGATCGAAGCCTACCTGCCCCAATCCGCCGGTGAAGACGAAATCAAAGCTCTCGTCGCCGGAGCCATCGAGCAACTCACTGCAACCAACGGCGCCAAACCCGGCCCCCGCGACATGGGCTCCGTGATGAAACTCATCCAGGCCAAAGTAGCCGCAGACGGCATCCGCGCAGATGGCAAGATAATCAGTGATCTGGTGAAAGCTGCACTAGCAAAATAGTTAGATACCACGACTCTGAAATATTTCAACCGCAGCAATATCTGCACTACGAGCGGCAGCAATAGGATTGAGACTAACCTCTAGCATTCGTCGAATCACAAGTTCTTTTGACCTTCCCCATGCCTTCATGGCGCGATGCATCATCCAGCCTGCACATATCTGATTGATAGCTATCACAGCTGCAAGTTCTCTCCATAAGAACGGCAGAAGACCAGTACCCACGACTAACGGCACGACAATGAGTATCAGGAAGATGCTCGCTACCGCAGAGACACTCAGCAATCTCGGACAGGCACAAAAGAGCCGCTCTGCTTTACGAATATCTAATAGTCCCGGTTCGGCTGAATACACAATCCATGCTGGCCGGATGCTGATCGGGTTCACCACATATGGCATACGATTGAGCAAAGTGAAGCTGTGGTCGTCGATTTGCCATTGGTGCCAGGTATGAATCCAGCGGGTAAAAGCGACCTGCTCACCTTTAAGCCAATGCAAGCATTCCCATCCATAGAGAGCATAGATTGCTCCTATTAGCTCTTTGTCGATTGCCGTCATAGGTCCGACTTATTTGCCTGCGTCTCAATTTCTTTCTGACGCTCATCATCGCTATGTTTACTTGAAAATTTCAAACGTATTTTTTTG
The DNA here is from genome assembly GCA_031296355.1 of Acidobacteriaceae bacterium. Next base: position 17,345 of record JARLFX010000109.1, on the reverse strand, counting down.
ATGATGGCTTTTAGCCGCGTCGCAAGAGCGATAAAGAAGACAGCGATCGCCTTCCACATGGCTCCCAGAAACACTAACAGCTTCGTAAATAAACCAGTCTTCATTGCGACCGCTGCCGCTCCGCCTGCGATCAATGCGGTAAGCCCGTACTCGGCTACTTTGTCTCCCTTTACAAAGTCCGCATAGCGGCTTCCTGTCTTAAATGAAAACCCGCTCATCAAGACCTGGTATCTCGGCAGAACATAATCCATCTCTGTTGGATCCAGCACGAGGTCTGCGCTCATTGCGCCCTGGCGTCCGAGGTAGCGAGTCGAATAGTTGATGGAATCACCCTCTTTCGCATCTTCAGAGCGACCAAGCGTAGACCATGTCAGATTATTCGTCCTGCCATCGTAGAAAGGTGGAGTCTGCCAGCGCACCAAATGAAATGATGCCCACCCGTGCTGTTTACGGTACTCGTTTTCTTCCTCGGTATTCTTCTGGAGTGACGTGAAAATCTTATTAGCATCCAGCGAAGATTTTTCCGTATCTTTGATGTAACCCACTTCATCAAAACTAAAGAGGACAAACCAGTCAGCGGAGGAATTTGTGTTCTTATCCTTGGATTCCTCATCCGAGATAGGAAGCACCATACCAAGATCTGCTTCTGACGATGGATTGTGCGCTAATTCCAGAAAGCGCCGAGTACCCGCACTATCAGTGAAAGCGTAACCCTTAGGCACCTGTATCTGCGCTACTGTGCCAATGCTCGCAAGATACGGACCCTTATGCCATTCAATTCCTGCAGGTTGAGACGCGTCCTTGTCAGCTGCCTTCGCCATCGAACATAGCGTTATCAGACAAAGTAGCGATACGGCCTGTTTAACGGACAAACGGTGGGGACGAAACAGTCTCGGCACGTGGCCTCCCAATTTAACTCAGAGAAGAGATACCGACCAACTTAGCACGAAGAAGTCAGTCTCTATCAAAATTTTTGGAATTTAATTCTCTGAGTCTCAAACCTTCTGCACCCTCTGCACTTCCCGCACGCCATTCACTCTGCGCAGATCCAGCACCATCTTGTTCAGGTGGCGCACATCCTGTGTCAACACCACAAAATCTACAATCGCACCGCCATCGTCGCTTTCGCGCGACTCCATGTTGCGGATGTTCGTGTTGTCTGCCGCGATGATCGCGGTCATCTCCTTCAGCAGGCCGGGCCGGTCGTCGCAGAGGATCGTCAGTCGCACCGGATACGTCGTCACATCAGCAGCAGCCTCCGGCGCGGACCACTCCACCTGGATGCGGCGGTCCGCCTCATACATCAGGTTCTGCACATTCGGACAACTCCGCGCATGCACTGCCACGCCCTTGCCGCGAGTCACGTAGCCCACAATCGCTTCGCCGCGGATCGGGTTACAACATCGCGCTCGGTAGACCAGCAGATCATCCTGTCCCTCCACCTGCAGCGACTCCGAGCCTTTGCCAAAGTAGATGCGCTTCACCGCATCGGACATGCCGCCCGGCGCGCCCGGCAGCGCAGCATCCACCTCCGGCTCAATCGCCATCGTCGAACCCGGCTGCAGCTTATTCAGCACCTGCCGCGCCGAATACTTGCCGAAGCCCAACCCAGCCATCAGCTCCGGCGGCCCGCCCAATCCATACTCGCCCGCCACGCGGATGAAGTCTTCATCCTCAAAGCCATTCAGGCTGACCTTGTACTTCCGCGCCTCGCGCTCCAGCAGCTTGCGCCCAATCTCCACCGCGCGTTCGCGCTGGTGCTCCGTCAACCAGTGCTTGATCTTGTTCCGCGCCCGCGAACTCTTTGTGAAGCTGAGCCAGTCGCGGCTGGGCGTATGCCCCGCCTGCGTAAAGATCTCCACAATGTCACCGTTCTTCAGCTTGGTGCGCAGCGGGACCATGCGGCCATTCACCTTCGCGCCCGTCGTGCTGTGCCCTACCTCGGTATGAATCGAGTATGCAAAGTCCACCGGGCTCGCGTCTGTCGGCAGCACCACCACCTTGCCCTTCGGCGTAAACGTGTACACCTCTTCCGGATACAGATCAATCTTCAGCGTCGACAGAAACTCATTCGGATCGGTCATCTCCCGCTGCCAGTCCACTAGTTGCCGCACCCACGCCAGCCGCTGCTCGTCCTTCGCGCTCACCGGAGCATCGCCAGATTTGTACTTCCAGTGCGCGGCAATACCCTCCTCCGCCACGCGATGCATCTCTTCCGTACGAATCTGCACCTCGAACTGATGAATCCCGTCGATCACCGTGGTGTGCAGCGATTGGTACATATTCGGCCGCGGCATGGCGATGAAGTCCTTGATGCGCCCCGGCACCGGCTGCCACATGCTATGGATCAGCCCGAAGACCGCATAGCAATCCTGCACCGTCTGCGTGATCACGCGGATCGCCAGCAGGTCATACACCTGCTCCAGCTGGCCTGAATCCGCCAGCTTCTGCTGAATCGAGTACAGCCGCTTGATGCGCGATTCCACCCGCGCCGTAATACCGTGCTGCTTCAGCCGCTCTTCCAGCTGCTTCACCACGTGATTCAGAAACTTCTCACCCTCGGCGCGAACCTTATCCAGCTCACTGCTCACGTGCTCGTAGCTCACCGGGTCGGTGTAGCGGAAGGCGTAATCTTCCAGTTCGCCGCGCAGTTTACCCATGCCCAGCCGGTGCGCCAGCGGCGCATAAATATCCAGCGTCTCCCGCGCGATCGCCTGCTGCCGGTCAGGCCGCAGATGCTCCAGCGTGCGCATGTTGTGCAGCCGGTCGGCCAGCTTAATGATCACCACGCGCACGTCGCTCACCATGGCCAGCAGCATCTTGCGGATGTTCTCTGCCTGCTGGTCTTCGCGATTCGCAAACTGGATCTTGTCCAGCTTGGTCACGCCCTCAACGATGTGCGCCACCTGCTCGCCAAATTTTTCGTAGATCTCATCGATTGTGACCGGCGTATCTTCCACCGCATCGTGCAGTAGTCCGGCGGCAATGGCGGTGGAGTCCATCTTCATCTCCGCCAGAACCAGCGCCACTTCCAGCGGATGCGTCACGTAGGGCTCACCGGAGGCGCGCACCTGCCCCGCATGCTGCTCCATGGAAAATTCCCAGGCTCTGCGAATGATGTCCAGATCGTCTGCGGGCCGATTGGCCGTAACCGTCTTCAGCAGCTTCTCGAACTTCTGCTCGATCGTCAGCGTTTTCACGGGCTTGCCTGCGCTGGGCCGCGCCGCACGCTTCGCCGGCTCCGCGGAAACGGAGTCAGCAGCAGCCGCAGGCGTATCAGGACGCACGGTGGACATATCTGATTCTAGCTCTCCGGTACAGGGACGAGGTATGAGGAACAGGGATTAGGAAATTGAGACCAGGAAAATCAAGAATGACAAATGACAGAAAGCGCGACGGCGTCATCCGCCGCCTCCCTGATCCCTACTCCCTATTCCCTGTCTTCCTTACTTCGCCAGCTCAGCCTCAATCGCCTTGGTGATGAGCGGATTATCAGCCGTCGTCTCCGGTGAGAAGCGCGCCACCACAGCGCCATCCTTGCTCACCAGGAACTTCTCGAAGTTCCACAGCACCTCGGGCTCGTTCGTCGGCGTCATGCCAAAACCCTTCAGCTTCTCGCGAAACTCGCCCGGCTTCTCCGCCATGGCCTTGGGCTGCGCCTCGGTCAGCGCCTTGTACAGCGGATGCTTGCCCTCGCCTGTCACCACGATCTTCTCAAACATCGGGAAATCCACCCCGAAGTTCAGCGTGCAGAAGCTCTGGATCTCCTCGTTCGTCCCCGGTTCCTGCCCCGCAAAGTCATTCGCGGGGAAGCCCAGTACCACCAGGCCCTTCTCCCGGTACGCCTTGTACAGGCTCTCCAGCCCCTCATACTGCGGCGTCAGGCCACACTTTGAGGCTACATTCACCACCAGCGCGACCTTGCCCTTGTACTCGCCCAGCGTCGTCTGCTTGCCAGCCATACTCGTTACCGGAACGTCATAAACGGAAGTTGCCATCAGTCGGGGTCTCCTTAGCTTTCTTGCAGCGATTCAATGGATTCGCTGACCGGCATGCTGGTTGCAGCGGTCAAACGCTTCCTTCCTACTCTAACCCGTCCCGCCGCCAAGCCAAATCCCACTGGTCAGACCATTCGCCCGCGAGTTACACTGGCGCGGTCATATTCCATCCCCTGGGGACCCTCATGAAGCTCATATCACTAGCCGCCGCACTCCTGCTGACCGCCTCTGCCGCCGCACACGCCCAGAATACCTTCAACATCGTCAGCAATGGCTCCCCTGCCGGCAAGTGCGTCTACTCGTTTGACAAAGCCAAGGACGGATTCAAGGTCAACAGCCGCTATCAGGTGCGTACCGTCTCCCAGTTTAAAGATGCCGATCCCTCAGACCCCATCGCGCGAATGGGCTCCAGCATCCAGCAGTCCCACTCCTACAAACTGGATGCCGCCTACGCCTACACCGGTGGCAATATGATCGACAGCGCCTCGCAGGTCAACTCCGGCTTCAGCCCCAACAAGCAGCACACTGAAATGCTGCTCACCTCCGTGCAGGGCGGTCTGCAGGGCGCCTCGAAAGATCTTCCCCTCAAGCCGGCCTTCATCGTCGCCCCGCTCTACGACGCCAGCGCCATCCAGAGCCTGCTCTTCATGGCTACCACCCATCCCACGGCAGACAGTCTCTACTTCTTCATCGTGCCGCAGGACAGGAAGCCCCCCATGACCGGCCAGGTCAAATGGACCGCCCTGACAGATACCACCGGCACGCTCGACGGCAAACCCATAAAGCTACACCACTACGGCTTCTCCTACGGCACGCCGACCTACAACATCTACGCCGACGAGAACAACACCCTCATGCAGGTCGATCTCTCCCAGGGCAGTGTCAGCTACGTCCGTAGCGGCTTCGTCTTAGCACCGCAGAGCTAGCCCGCTCTGCCCACAGCCATACGATTGTGCGACCATTAGGCTGATGCCTAAGCCACGCACTGAATCCGCTATCCCCGTTGCACCGCCCGCAGCCCATGGCCCAGCCGCCATCATCACCCGCCGCGCGTCAGACAAGCTCCGCGCCGGCTCGCTCTGGATCTACCGCTCCGACGTCACCCAGCTCATCCCTGCGCTCGGCACTGCCGCGCCCGAACCCGGCGCCCTGCTTACCGTGCTCGATAGCCGCGGCATCCCGCTGGGCACCGCGCTCTACAGCAGCGCATCACAGATCACGCTCCGCATCGTCAGCAGCACGCCCGCGCTCACCCGCGCCGCCTACCTTGACGACGTCCGCACCCGCACCCGCGCCGCCCTCGCCCTGCGCCGCGAAATTCTCGCTGAGAGCCCCGACACCAACGCCTGCCGCCTGCTCTTCTCTGAAGCCGACAACCTCCCCGGCATCCTCGCCGACCGTTACCACGACCTCGTGCTCCTGCAGCTTCTCACCCAGGGCACCGCGCAGGATGATCTGCGTGCCGTGCTCACCGAAGAGTTTCGCAACGAGTTCTCTCCCGCCGCCATCTGGGAGCGCCCTGACCCGCGCATCCGCGAGCTGGAACAGCTTGCCCCGCCCGCCGCAGGCCCCCTCTTCGCTGCCGGCGATGCCCGTACCGCAACCGAATTCACCCTGAACGGCCTGCAATTCCGCTACGACGCCGCCTCCGGCCAGAAGACCGGAGCCTTCCTCGATCAGCGCCTCAACTACCTGGCCGCCGCACGCCATGCCCATGGCCGCGCGCTCGATGTCTGCACCTATCAGGGCGGTTTTGCCCTGCACCTCGCCCGCGTCTGCGAGCGCGTCACCGGCGTAGACGCCTCGCGCTCCGCCCTCGAAGTCGCCGACCAGAATATGGAGCTGAACCGCGCCCATCTGCTGAACTCCGGCGACGGTGTGGACTGGATCGAGGCCGACGCCTTCGAACTGCTGCGCGACTACGAGGCCACCGGCGAGCGCTTCGGCACCATCGTGCTCGACCCACCCGCCTTCGCCAAATCCAAAAACGCCACCGAAGGCGCACTCCGCGGCTACAAGGAGATGAACCTCCGCGCCCTCAAGATGCTGGAACCCGGCGGCACATTAGTCACCTGCTCCTGCTCCCATCACATCTCCCTGCAGGATTTCACCGCCGCCATCGCCTCTGCCGCCGCCGATGCCGGCCGCCGCGTCCGCCTCATCGAAACCCGCGGCGCCGCCCCCGACCACCCCGAAATCCTCACCCTCCCCGAAACCATCTACCTCAAGTGCCTGATTTTGAAGGTCATTTAGCCGCAACGGCAGCCCGTAAACTTGAGTGAGCTATTGTCACATCTTGCAACCAAATCCCCCTGCCCGCCATCTTATCCTCTGAATGCTACGTCTTGCCCCCTTCTCCCCCGGGAGACAAAGGTGGGTACTTTAAGCGCGTGATGAGAGCCAAAAATCACTGACTTCACGCGCCCGGCGTAGGAGGATTCTGACTATGGCTATTCGCTGGGAAAAATTGACTGTGAAATCGCAAGAGGCTATGCAGGCCGCCACCGGAACTGCTGCCGACAATGGCAACCCCGAAGTTCTGCCGCTGCACCTGATGGCCGCGCTACTGGGCGACCGCGAAGGCGTCGTGCTGCCCGTGCTGGAGAAGGTCGGCGTACCCGCGCAGCAGTTGCTCGCCACGCTGAACCAGGCCATCACCAAGCTGCCCAAGGTCTCCGGCAGCGGCGAACAGCCAACCATGTCGTCCGCGCTCAACAAAGTACTGGAGCAGGCCTTCAAAGAGGCCAGCAACTTCAAGGATGAATACGTCTCCACCGAGCATCTGCTGCTTGCGCTCGCCACGCAGAAGAATGATCCCGTGCAGCTTGCGCTCGCCGCGCAGGGCGCCACCCACGAAGCCATTCTGAAGGCGCTCACCGTCGTCCGCGGCGCAGCGCGCGTCACCGATCAAAATCCCGAGGGCAAGTTCCAGGCCCTGGAAAAATACGGCAAAGACCTCACCGACCTCGCCCGCAAAGGCAAGCTCGACCCCGTCATCGGCCGCGACGAAGAGATTCGCCGCACCATCCAGGTCCTCGCCCGCCGCACCAAGAACAATCCCGTCCTGATCGGCGAACCCGGCGTCGGCAAAACCGCCATCGTCGAAGGCCTCGCCCGCCGCATCATCTCCGGCGACGTGCCGGAGATTCTGCGCGACAAGCGCGTCGTTGCGCTCGACCTCAGCGCAATGGTTGCAGGCGCAAAGTTCCGCGGCGAATTTGAAGAGCGCCTGAAAGCCCTGCTCAAAGAGATTGAAGACTCGCACGGCGAGATCATCCTCTTCATCGACGAGCTGCATACGCTCGTCGGCGCAGGCGCAGCCGAGGGCGCAATGGACGCCAGCAATATGCTCAAGCCCGCCCTGGCCCGCGGCGAACTGCGTGCCATCGGCGCCACCACGCTCAACGAATACCGCAAGTACATCGAGAAAGATACCGCGCTCGAGCGCCGTTTCCAGGTCGTCTACGTGGGCGAGCCCAATGTGGAAGACACCATCGCCATCCTCCGCGGCCTGAAAGACCGCTACGAAGCGCACCACAACGTGCGCATCAAGGATGCTGCCATCGTGGCCGCCGCCACGCTCTCGCACCGCTACATCTCTGACCGCTTTCTGCCCGACAAGGCCATTGACCTCGTAGACGAAGCCGCCGCTTCGCTTGCCATCCAGATCGGCTCCGTTCCGGTCGAGATCGATCAGCTCGACCGCCGCGCCACCTCGCTTGAGATCGAACGCGCCGCGTTGAAGCGTGAATCCGATGCAAACTCCAAAGAGCGTCTCGCCGAAGTCGTCAAAGAACTCAGCGCACTCAAGGAGCAGTCCACCGCCCTGCGCGCCCGCTGGCAGCAGGAACGCGGCGCAATCACCCGCGTCAGCGAAGTCAAGAAAAAGCTGGAAACCCTGCGCTTTGAAGCCGAAGAGCAGACCCGCAAGGGCAACCTCGAACGCGCCGCGCAGCTGCAGTACGGCGACATTCCCCGGCTCGAAGCCGAACTGAAGAAGCTCGACGCCCTGCAGGACAAAGCCGGCACCACCGGCACCCGCATGCTCAAAGAGGAGGTAGACGAAGAAGACATCGCCAGCATCGTCTCCAAGTGGACGGGGATCCCTGTCTCCAAAATGCTCGAAGGCGAGATGCAGAAGCTTGTGCAGATGGAGCAGCGTCTGCGCGAGCGCGTCGTCGGTCAGGACGAAGCCCTGGCTGCCGTTGCCAACGCCATTCGCCGCTCCCGCGCCGGCCTGAGCGATCCCAAGCGCCCCATCGGCAGCTTCATCTTTCTCGGTCCCACCGGCGTTGGCAAAACCGAAACCGCGCGCGCCCTCGCTGAATTCCTATTCGACGACGAGCAGGCCATGGTCCGCATCGACATGTCTGAATACATGGAGAAGCACTCCGTCGCCCGCCTCATCGGCGCGCCTCCCGGCTACGTCGGCTACGACGAAGGCGGCCAGCTCACTGAAGCTGTGCGCCGCCGCCCCTACTCCGTCGTGCTCTTTGACGAGATTGAGAAAGCGCATCCTGATGTATTCAACGTCCTGCTGCAGGTGCTCGATGACGGCCGCCTCACCGACTCCAAGGGCCGCACCGTCGACTTCAAGAACACCGTGCTCATCCTCACATCCAACGTCGGCGCTGCACTATTGACCGCTGACGCAATGTCTTCAGAGGAGAGCTTTGAAAGCACGAAGCAGGATGTACTGGAGCTGCTCAAGCAGAACTTCCGTCCCGAATTCCTGAACCGCGTAGACGATATCGTGGTCTTCCGCCCGCTTGGCGAGGAGCAGTTGACCCACATCATCGACCTCCGCCTGAAGGACCTCGACAAGCTGCTTGCCGACCGCAAGATCGAGCTGGAACTAACGCCCGAAGCGCGCCACCAGCTCTTCATCTCCGGCTACGACCGCGCCTATGGTGCGCGCCCGCTCAAGCGCGCCATCCAGCGGCTGGTACAGGACCCCCTCGCCATCAAAATTCTCGACGGAGAAGTCCTGCACGGCGACCACGTCCGCGTCGAAGCCGACCCGCTCAACAACCGCCTCGCGTTCACCGTCACCGGACGCGAGGCGGCGGTTTAGCCCCACCACCTGCTGAATTTGCATTCGCAACCGTATAATCCAAGCTGATTTACTTCCCCAGGGATCTGCGAAGCGAATGCAAAGACAGGCAATCATCATTGGTGCCGGCCCTGCCGGATTGACGGCTGCGCTTGAGATGCTGCGCCGTTCTGACATTAAGCCCATCATCCTCGAAGCCAGCAACGATATCGGCGGCATCTCGCGCACCGTCCGCTACAAGGGCAACCGCATGGATATCGGCGGCCACCGCTTCTTTTCCAAGTCAGACCGCGTCATGCAGTGGTGGCTGGAGCTAATGCCGGTAGCCGAGGCTGACGACGCCACCATCTCCTACCAGGGCAGGCAGCGCACCATCGCCGTCCCCGCGCACCTGCAGGAGGAGCCTCCCCTGCGCGGCATGGGCCCGCTCACGCATGAGACGCCCGAGCTGCTCGATGAGGAAGAAGCTCCCGTCCCCGTAGAAGCCATCGTAGAAGTTCCTCTGCCGGAGAGCGATGACCTCGTCATGCTCATCCGCCCGCGCAAGAGCCGCATCTACTACCTGCGCCGCTTCTTCGATTACCCCATCACCCTCACCGCCAGCACCCTGCGCAACCTCGGCATCACCCGCATGGTGCGCGTCGGCACCAGCTACGCCTTCTCCCGCGTCCACCAGATCAAGCCCGAGCGTTCGCTGGAAGACTTTCTCATCAACCGCTTTGGCCGCGAACTCTATCTCACCTTCTTCAAGAGCTACACAGAGAAGGTATGGGGCACGCCCTGCCATCGCATCTCAGCCGAATGGGGCGCACAGCGCATCAAGGGCCTCTCGCTCACCACTGCGGTCAAGCACTTCATCCGCCAGCGCTTCAAAAAGTCCAAATCGAAGACTGCATCTCACGATCACAACGACATTGCGCAGAAGAAGATTGACACCTCGCTGATTGAGCGCTTCCTCTATCCCAAACTTGGCCCCGGCCAGCTCTGGGAGCACGTCGCCGAGCAGGTCCTGCAGATGGGCGGCGAGATCCACATGGGCTGGACCGTCGACAAGCTCGAAGCCCGCTCCGGCGACCCCGCACACCACGAATCCCGCAGCATCGCCGCCGTCGAAGCCGTGAATGCCGCCGGCGAGCGCCGCCATTTTGCCGGCGACGTGTTTCTCTCCACTATGCCCATCAAGGAACTCACCCATGCCCTGGACAAGGGTGGCGCAAGAATTCCGCACAACGTCCGTGAGATCTCCAACGGCCTCGAGTATCGCGACTTCATCACCGTCGGCCTGCTGGTAGACCGTCTCGCCGTGCACGAGCCCGATGGCAGCCTGCTCAAAGACACCTGGATCTACATCCAGGAGCCCGACGTCCTGCTGGGCCGCCTGCAGATCTTCAACAACTGGAGCCCGCACCTGATCGAAGATCAATCCAAAGTCTGGATCGGCCTCGAATACTTCTGCTACGACACCGATCCGCTCTGGAAGATGCCCGACGAGGAGTTGAAGAAATTTGCCATCGCCGAAGTCGCGAAGATCAACATCCTTCGCGCTGAAGATGTGCAGGATGCCCACGTCGTCCGCGTGCCCAAGACCTACCCCGCATACTTCGGCACCTACTCCCGCTTCGACGAGCTGCGCAAGTGGATGGATGGCTACAGCAACCTCTTCCTGGTGGGCCGCAACGGCATGCACAAGTACAACAACCAGGACCACTCCATGCTCACGGCCATGTCCGTCGTCGATGGTCTGATCGCCGGCTACGTCGACAAAGCCGCCATCTGGGGCATCAACACCGAGCAGGAGTACCACGAAGAAAAGAAATAGCTACACCGTAGATGCATCCGTCATCCCCAGCTACCTTGTCATTCTGAGCGCAGCGAAGAATCTGCTTCTCGTCTTTATTTGTCATCCCGCAGCGCAGCGAAGGGATCTGCTTTTGAAGTGCAGCCACACTATCCCCGCCGCGCCAGCGCTACCCGCGGAATCCCCTGCAAATCATCCACCAACTCCACACCCTGCCACACACTAAGCAACTCCGCCAGCCGCGCGCTCTGCCCGAATCCCATCTCCAGCGCCAGCAACCCGCCCGGCTGCAGTGCGTCCCAAGCCTGCGGAATCAGCCGCTCGTAAACCTCATACCCGCTCGGCCCCGCAAACAGCGCACCCGCAGGCTCAAACTCTCGCACCTGCACATCCAGCGTAGCCCGCTCCGCATCCGCAATGTACGGCGGATTAGAAACCACCGCATCAAACATCTCTCCCGCACACGCGGCAAGTAGGTCCGATTGCAAAAACCGCACCCGCCCCGCAACACCCAGCGCCTCCGCATTGCGCTTCGCAACAGTGAGCGCCGCCTCTGAAATATCCACCGCCGTCACCTGCGCCTTCGGCAAATGCACCGCCAGCGCAATCGCAATCGCGCCTGACCCCGTCCCCACATCCACGATCCTCACCGCACGATCCGCAGACAGCCGCGCGATCACTGCTTCCACCAGGTGCTCCGTCTCCGGCCGCGGAATCAGCACATCCATGTTCACCTCCAGCGCCAGCCCGTAAAACTCCTGCACGCCGGTAATGTACTGGATTGGCCTGCCCTCTTCGCGTAAATCAACGATCGCATTGAATCGATTCCACGACTCCACCGCTATTTTGTTCGCGGGATTCGCCAACAGGACTGCGCGTGTAATTTTCAGTGCGTGCATCAGCAGCAGTTCTGCATCGCGCTTAGCGTTCACCCCGTGCAAGCGCTGCGCAGCATCCTCTACTGCTTGCCTGATTGTCTTCATGATGATTTACGCCACAGCCGCGGATTCCGCTTTCATCAGCTCCGCAGCATAGTGCGTGGTCAGCGCGTCAATCGTGGGTTGCAGCCGCCCTTCCATCACTTCCGCCAGTTGATGATTCGTCAGGCCGATGCGATGGTCTGTCAGCCGGTTCTGCGGGAAATTGTATGTGCGGATCTTCTCGCTGCGATCGCCCGAACCGACCTGGCTCTTGCGCGCCGAAGCCATGATTTGATGCTGCCGTTCCAGCTCGGCCTCATACAGCCGCGCGCGCAGCACCCGCATTCCCTTTTCCCGGTTTTTGATCTGCGACTTTTCGTCCTGGCAGCTCACCACCGTATTCGTCGGGATATGCGTAATGCGCACCGCCGAATACGTCGTGTTCACTGACTGTCCGCCCGGTCCCGACGAACAGAACGTATCAATCCGCAGGTCCTTCGCTTCGATCTTCACATCCACATCTTCCGCTTCCGGCAGCACCGCCACCGTAATGGCCGATGTATGCACCCGCCCCTGCGTCTCCGTCGCCGGCACGCGCTGTACGCGGTGCACGCCGCTCTCATACTTCATCTGCGAATACACGCGTTCGCCTTCAATAATGGCGATCACTTCCTTCATGCCGCCCACGCCAGACTCTGACGACGACAGTACCTCCACCTTCCACTTATGCTGCTCCGCAAAACGCTGGTACATGCGGAAGACCTCCGCCACAAACAGCGAAGCCTCGTCGCCGCCCGTCCCTGCGCGCAGTTCCAGCACCACGTTCTTCTCGTCGTTCGGGTCCTTCGGCAGCAGCATGATCTTCAGCGCGTCTTCCACCGGCTGCAACTGCGGCTCCAGCGTGGCCAGCTCTTCTTCCGCCATCGTCCGCAGCTCCGGGTCGCTCTCTGCCAGCATTGCCTTGGCATCATGAATGCCGTCGCTGATCCGCTTCCACTCGCGGTATTTCTCCACCACCGGCTCCAGGTCGCGGTGCTGCTTCGCCGTCTTCTGATAGCGTGCCTGGTCGTTGACGATCTCCGGCTGCGCCAGTTCGCCACCCAGCCGTTCGTACTGCTCTTCCATCTGCTTTAATCGATCAAACATAGTCTCTTATTGGATGTTACTACCTCGCAGACGGTTCCAGAATCGCCTGCTGTTTCCATGGGGCTTATGGCTCCCTGCCGCCACGCTGGGGGATTAGTGCGCGTGGCCATGGTGCGCATGCCCCGTCACCACTTCCGCATCGGGCGGCGCGCTGCATCCATGCATCGTCTCGCAGCCCACGATCTCCACCTGGATCGTCGTGTGCTGAATATGAAACTTCTCGCGCAGCATGCAGTTCACGCGGTCCATAATCACCGCGCTCTCTGACACCGGCGTATCCTCCACCGTGATGTGGCTGGCCAGCGCATGCGAGTTCGAGCCCAGGCTCCACACATGCAGATCGTGTACGTCCAGCACGCCATCCATCGCAATCATCGCCTCGCGTACCGCGCTCAGCTTGAAATTACGCGGCGTCCCTTCCAGCAGAATATGCAGCGTCTCGCGCATCACGCCCACCGCGCTCCACAGCACCATGGCCGCAATCACCAGCGAGAGCGCCGGATCGATCCAGTTCATCCCCGTAAAGTAAATTCCCGCGCCACCCGCGATCACCGCCGCAGTGGAAAGCGTATCGCCCAGCATGTGCAGAAACACGCTACGGATGTTCACGTCGCCGCTCGACTTCCACAGCATCCCCGCGATCACGCCATTCATCACCACGCCGATAGCCGCCACCAGCATCATCGTCCGCGGCGCAACCGCCACCGGAGCAGCCAGCCGGTGCACGGCAGAGATGGCGATCCACACCGCGATCACGATCAGCGTCAGTGCATTCACAAACGCCGCCAGCACCCCGGCGCGTTGATAGCCAAACGTCTTCTCAGGCGTAGCTGGGCGCGTCTGAAAATGAACCGCTACAAACGAAAGCCCCAGCGCCAGAAAATCTGAAATATTGTGCCCGGCCTCAGAGATCAGCGCCAGGCTATGCGCGCGCACTCCGGCAAAGAACGTCACCAGCACGTACGCCAGCGTCAGCGCCAGCGAGAACTTCAGTACGCGCTGCATCTGCCCCGTCTCCCGAGCTGTGGCGTGCATATGCATCTATTTAGTCTAAATGGCGACTAGGTGTGGCTGGGAGTATGCTGCGCGGGCTCTTGCCATCCAGCCTCAGTGCCGCTGCGCAACCCGCTCCAACTCTCTGAAACGATGATGCTGTTCGCCGGATTCCGCGGGTCGTACTTGATTGAAACCGGCAGATCGAGCCGGAAACGCTCCGTCTCGGTCCGCAGCGCGCCCACATCCTGCGAGCACTCGTACACCACCCCGGCAATGCGGTACCGGTAGCCGATCAGGGCCGAAGCGCTTGCCTCATCCGCGTGGAACAGCGGCGTATCCACGATCACGCCGTCAATGATCCGGCCATACTGCGCCAGCTCTTCCCGCCGCCGGTGTTCCTGCTCTTCGCTGCTCACCCGCCGTCCGCGAATTACATAGGTGATCAGGGCGGCAGCTCCGGTCATCCCAGCGGCCAGCACGCCGATCTCCATACGGTTTTTCGGCTGTAGCAACTTTTCCAATGCTTCCGGCAACACGGCGCTCCTCTGCGGCTTCTACCAAGCCCAGTAACTTCGAGCATAGTGGAGCATCCAGTGGATGCAGCCACCAATTCGCCAAGGGGTACCCTGCGATATACTTCTCGCGTACACCCCATGCGCGAATTCCCTTCAAATACGATGCTGAAATCCACCCCGGCAGCCACCTCTCTGCTTGCGCCCGCCGATGATTTTTCACTCGCGTCCGGACGCATCCGTTCCACCACCGTCATCTGCGTTCGCCGCGGCAACAGCGTCGTCATGGCGGCAGATGGCCAGGTCACCCTCGGCTCCTCCGTCATCAAGCACAGCGCCAAAAAGATTCGCCGTCTCTACCAGGACAAAGTCCTCGCCGGATTCGCCGGCTCCACCGCCGACGCCTTCTCCCTCTTCGGCCGTTTTGAAACCAAACTGGAGCAGTTCGCCGGCAACCTCGGCCGCTCCGCCGTGGAGCTCGCCAAGGATTGGCGCACAGACAAGATGCTCCGCCAGCTCGAAGCCCTGCTCATCGTCGCCGACGTGAACCAGACCTTCCTGCTCTCCGGCACCGGCGACGTCATCGACCCCGACGAAGGCATCGCCACC
The DNA here is from genome assembly GCA_031296355.1 of Acidobacteriaceae bacterium. The sequence goes on along the minus strand of JARLFX010000109.1, from coordinate 2,313 downwards.
ATCGGCTCCGGCGGTCCCTACGCCCTCGCCGCCGCCCGCGCCCTCATGGAAAACACCGAGCTCTCCGCCCGCGAAGTCGCAGAAAAATCCCTGCGCATCGCCGGCCAGATCTGCATCTACACCAACGACACCATCACCATTGAAGAGTTGAAAGCTTGAGCCGTTATTAACTTGTTCCGCCGCAACGCGGCGGCATGCGCTTCTCAAAATAGGGCAACTATATGCTTGGCGAAGTAAAAATCGTTTTTCCTGAATACTCGATGAAGAAATCGTGTCTCAGGGCGGAGTGAACATGTCAGCGGCATGGGAACAAATACAGGGTTTCAAATCACTCGGGGAATACGAGCGATTTGTAGTGTATATAGAACAGCAAGTGGCTGACGGATTTGCACGAGAGGTTGCAGCCCATCCACTATATGGAAAAGGTATGATCTTTGGGGGTAGATGGTTCGAGAATGCCAACACCAAAGAGGTTTGGAGGCTTATAGCACCGGATTTCCCATTCAAAGGACTATGGGAACATATCTCGCCAGATACGCCATAACAGCCTTTTTGCTCAGCCAACTATATAGTTACCCAAACAGAAACGAAATCGAAGAAAATAATGGCAATCTACCTCCCCGGCATCGCGGAAGACCAGGCCCTCACACTGGACCAGCTCACCCCCCGCGAGATCGTCGCCGAGCTCGACAAATACGTCGTCGGCCAGCACGCCGCCAAGCGCGCCGTCGCCATCGCGCTGCGCAACCGCATGCGCCGCCAGAAGCTCCCCGCCGACCTCGCCGACGAGATCATGCCGAAGAACATCATCATGATCGGCCCCACCGGCGTCGGCAAAACCGAGATCGCCCGCCGCCTCGCCAAGCTCACCGGCTCCCCCTTCCTCAAGGTCGAAGCCTCCAAGTTCACTGAAGTCGGCTACGTTGGCCGCGACGTCGAATCCATGGTCCGCGACCTCGTCGAGATCGCCATTGACATGGTGCGCGACGAAAAGCTGGAAGAGGTTGAAGACAAGGCCGAGCTGAATGCCGAAGAGCGCATCCTCGATCTCCTGCTCCCGCCCACCCCGCCGCCCGCCGCTCCGCCGCAGTCCACCCACGAAGCCATCCAGCTCCCCGCCGTCACGCCCGAGGCCGATTCCGTCACCCGCACCCGCGACAAGCTCCGCCAGCAGTTCCGCGAAGGCCGCCTCGACGACCGCACCGTAGAGCTCGATGTCCGCGAGCGCAACCAGCCGCAGTTCGAGATCATCTCCAACCAGAACATGGACGACATGGACATGTCCTTCAAAGACATGCTCCCCAGCCTCTTCGCCCCGCGCACCAAGAAGCGCAAGATGAAGGTCGCCGAAGCCTTCGACTACCTCGTGCAGGAAGAAGAGCAGCGCCTCATCGACATGGATCAGGTCACGCGCCTCGCCGTCGAGCGCGTAGAAGACTCCGGCATCGTCTTTCTCGACGAGATTGACAAAATCGCCGGCCGCGAAGGCGGTCACGGCCCCGACGTCTCCCGCGAAGGTGTGCAGCGCGACATCCTCCCCATCGTCGAAGGCACCACCGTCAACACCAAGTACGGCATGGTCTCCACCGACCACATCCTCTTCATCGCCGCCGGCGCCTTCCACGTCTCCAAGCCCAGCGACCTCATCCCCGAGCTGCAGGGCCGCTTCCCCATCCGCGTCGAGCTGCACTCGCTCACCGTGAACGACTTCATCCGCATCCTCACCGAGCCCAAGTCCTCACTGGTCAAGCAATCCACCGCGCTGCTTGAGACCGAAGGCATCAAGCTCGAGTTCACCCACGAAGCCCTGCAGGAGATGGCGCACTTCGCCTTCCGCGTGAATGAAACCACGGAGAACATCGGCGCCCGCCGCCTGCACACCATCATGGAGCGCGTACTCGACGAGATCAGCTTCCAGGCCCCCGACCTCTTCAAGACGCCCGCGGAGAACGCCGCCGTCCCCCAGCCCATCGTCTCCACCGAACCCGGCCACGCCCCCGCCCCAATCGAGCCCCTGCCCGTCGTCGAGCGCGTCACTCACTCCGGCACAGAAAAGGTCATCGTCGTCACGCCCGAATACGTCCGCTCCCAGGTCGCCAGCATCGTAAAAGACGAAGACCTCTCGCGTTATATTCTGTAGCGGATGTCCATGCCGTCTCGGATCTCAGTCTCGCCTGCCCGGTTTTGTGAAAATCTTGGCTTGTCGTAAGGACAATAGATGAAGGCTCGCACTCTACAGGAAGAACCCATCTCCGGTATCCCGTTCGCGCATAGCAAAGCCGTTCACGCTATGCGTTATCTGCGCTTCGCCGT
>JARLFX010000108.1 GCA_031296355.1 Acidobacteriaceae bacterium | reverse complement strand
ATCGAGTGATTGAAGTACACATAGTCCGGCAGATCATGCACGCGGATCCAGGGGATGGATTGTCCGCTCGCCCAGCTGTCGCGCACCGGCTTCAACAGATCGGCGTTGGTCCATATCTGCGCATGGCAGTTCATACAGGTCTTCGTCGGCGGAATGCCCGCGTAGCTCGACTTCTCCACCGACGTATGACAGTACTGGCACTGCAGGCCCAGGCCCTCGACGTGGTGCTTATGGCTGAACGGCACCGGCTGTTCAGCGCGCTGCCCCTGCCGCGTCACCCACGGCGACCGCTGCAAACTGTTTAACGTCACCGCCAGCGCCACTACGATCAATCCCGTCAGGACCAGGCTCCCACGAGCCAGCGCGTTTGAGCTGCGGTCAAATACTTGCGCCATGAGTACTTTCCTGCTTCCTCTGCATTCGAAAGGGTTAGTAGATGCTGCGGATGGTGATGCGGCCAATGGTTTACGCGGATGCCGGACAGTGGCCCAAAAAATATGGCTCGCGAGAAGAAAAGTATATCAGGAGATAAATCACATATAGAAGTGATGCAGAACACTGAAAATATTATTGCCGAAGTATCCCTGTAGTCCATCGGGTCCCACGTATACCAGATGTAAAAATTTCCGAGCCAGACTCGATTTTCCGGGGAAATAGCTCACATGTTTATTGCCTGACGCGAATCTGCATCGTCAATAGAAAAATTTACCCCATCCACTTCGCGTGTCGATTAGCGCACATTGTGATGCTGGTCACAAGAAATCAGCCACATTGCACCACGGTTGCAGCATGAGAAATGACCCCGCCTGTCTCTGATACAGTGTTGCCTACCAATCAGCAGCCCAAAGGAATCCCTATGTATTGTTCGTCCTGCGGCAACGAGCAAACCGCCCAAACTACCTTCTGCCCTCACTGCGGCAGTTCAAATCAGATAAAAAGATCACGGACCAAACTGTGGATGGGCGTTGGGCTTCTAGTGGCACTGATAGCGGGCTCCCTTGTTTTCTTTTGCCATGTCTATTACCGCGTCCAGCCCTCCGCGCCAATTTTGGTGAATAACTCGCCACAGGAGCCAACTTCACCTCCTGCTACCGGGGTAGCAGCTTCCGCCGCCTCACAGTCTTCGGCTTTGTCTGAGTCCGAACTGTACCGCAGCGCATCTCCGTCAGTGGTTCTTTTGACCAACATCGATGAGCATGGCGTCCCAACATCATTAGGAAGCGGATTTGTAGTCGCAACAGGAAAAATCGTCACGAACTTCCATGTCATTCGCGGAGCGAACAGTATGACGGCAAAGCTCGCGGACGGCTCTACCCATGACGTAGACGGTGTACTTGCCTATGACCGCAATCGGGATTTCGCCATTCTGCGTGTTCAAGGAATTCATACCAAGCCTTTGCCTTTGGGTGACTCAAGCACCGTTCAGACCGGAGATCCCGTATCAGCGATAGGCTCACCGCACGGCTTGCAAAACTCCCTCTCATCGGGCTTGGTTAGCGGTATCCGAAATGAAACCATCCAGACAACTGCCGCAATAAGCCATGGTTCAAGCGGTGGACCACTATTGAATTCACATGGAGAAGTAATCGGCATCACCACAGCGATGGACCCAAGAAACAATGCTGAGAACTTAAACTTTGCCAGGCCTATCAACTGGATAAAAACCTCGCTCGAAAACGACACCATTCAGGAATTCAGCTTGCTCCGATCCGACAGCGCAGCCTCTATCCCCATCAAGGGTTCTCTTACCGTTGCAGCCCATCAGTCCAGAAAAGTTACCCTGCCGGTTACAGAAACATTGGCTGACGCTTCTCTGAGCGGCTCATTTTCGTCTAGCGGAGGGATTGGCGGCAAAATAGCTGTCACCATCCTGTCAAACGGCCACGTCGTGTATCAAACTCACGATTCTTCCGGGTCATTGAACGTACATCTGCCGCAGGGAACCTTTGAAATTATTATCTCCAACGACGCTTTGGCATTCTCACGCACCGTTACACTCGACCTCTCCCTGAATTACATTCGTTAAATGCCCAGCCCGCACCCAGCCCGCACCCGCAAACCGGCCTACGACACCGCCCTCGCCTGCCGCGAACTCGCCGCCGCCGACCCCAAACTCGGCCGCCTCATCGAGCGCGCCGGGCCCTTCACCCTGCGCCTCGCCGGCGCGCAATCGCCGTTCGAAGCCCTGGCAGAGTCCATCGTCTACCAGCAGCTCAACGGCAAAGCTGCCGCCACCATCCACCGGCGCATGATCGAGAGCTTCCACCCCATCTGCGGCATCGGCGTGCACCCCAGCCCGCAGCACATCCTCGATTGCCCCAACGACCAGCTTCGCGGCGCGGGCCTCTCCGCCAACAAGCAGCTCGCCCTGCGCGACCTCGCCGCCAAGACGCTCGACGGCACCGT
>JARLFX010000107.1 GCA_031296355.1 Acidobacteriaceae bacterium | reverse complement strand
CGTGGATAGACAGGAGCCGCACGCGTAATGAGTGGGGGACGGTGCGGAGACAACATAGAACGATAGATTTGAACAGTGCGTAAAGATTTTAGGCCTTGGTCTGCACCATCTCCACGGGCTCTTCTCCCTCGACCATGCCAACAAGAGGAACCTTGGCGAGATCGCTCTGGTCGGTGTAGTCCATGGCCAGCAGTGTGCAGCCGATGAACAGGCAGGCTCCGCCGTAGGTGGTCCATACGCCCGGAAACTCTTGCACGCCAATCAGGAATGCCGCCACCTGCGACAGGAACGGCGTGAAGTTGAAGCACACGTTCACGAACATCGGGCTCAGGTACGTTTTCGCCCTCGAGGGGCAGACGTAGAGGATGAAGCCGGCCATGACGCCCAGTCCGAATATCCCGTAGATCACGTTGTCGCTATCCCACGATTCCCGCACGAGCCTTACCTCGTCATGAATATGCCGAACAGTCCGTTGACCGGGTCCACCGATATTAGAGAAACGGGGGTGTGCATGTAGACGGAGGCGAGGTAGCTGATGCCGATGATGAAGCAGGAGGCCATGGCGTAGCAGATGTAGAAGGGACATCTGACAGTGTCGCTGAGGACGGTGTCAGTGTAGACGGTCTGCAGGGCGGCCACGACGGCACCGATGATCGCGCAGAAGTCGCCGATCAGCAGGTGGTACTCTATTCGAAGTCTGGGGGTGACACAGTACTCGAGAGCGAGGGCACCGGGCCTTCGCAGCAGCACAGGTATGCTCCGAAAACGTTGAGGCCGATGCCGAGGTACTCGAGGCGGGTGAAGGGCAGTCTGCGGGCTATCCTCCAGGTCGTCAGGAACGTGGTTGGGATCGAGCAGAGCAGGAGCGTGTGGACCACGAACGTCTGGGTGACCGCGAAGTAGACGATGTACACGTTGAACGCGTGGAGGATGGAGAAGAATAGCACGGGGAAGAGGTTGGTGTATAGCATGTGGGCGAGACGCGGGGCGTCCTCCATGAAATCGGTGATTATGAACGGCACCAGCGCGATCAGCAGCGCAAAGTACCGCCACATCACCTTCAGGTAAACCGACTGCTGGGAGAGCTTCAGGAACGACGGCAGGTTAACAATGGCAGCGGTGAGAGACAGGAGGAGGAACAGCACGCCGACAACCGCCGGCCCCACGTTTTTGTTTGCGGCTCTGTTTGTCTCCATAGAGAGCTCCTGAATGCAGCGCTTGTCAGGAGTTGCCCCCTTCTCGTCTAAGAGTTCGATTTGGTTTCCCGTACTCGACATATCGCGGATTAGAGGGGCGATTGCACGCTTCGTAGCGGCGGGGAGCTTGGCGTAGGCCTCGAGGATCTTGTCCACCTCGGATTTGTCGGCACTTGGCTCGACTAAGGATGAGGAAGCACGATTACCCTTCAGCTCCTCCATCTTCGATACTGCATCCTTTGACTGGCTCATTTGTAATAATAAAATCTTGATGTAACCTAGCGTTATATGTAAGGTTCCATAGCTCATCATCGCATATTATTCAACGGGCAGATGAATTAGCTAGCTTTTATACAGCCATTGTGTTCCGCCTGCATTATATATGCGCATTCATGCATCGTATAGCAGACAATTTGTACAGCAGGGGTTTTGGGGTTTTGGGGTTTTGGGGT
>JARLFX010000106.1 GCA_031296355.1 Acidobacteriaceae bacterium | reverse complement strand
TTGGTTGGCGTCTTGGCGTCCTGGGCAGACTGTGCGTTGGCTGAGACGCAAACTGCCGCCGCCAGAACCGCAGTCAACATGCTGATACGTTTCATCGTTCCTCGTAACGGACCGGCTAAGTGGTTGTGCCCCCGACATACTTCCGCGTAGGTCCAACTGTTCTTGCCAGATTTGTCCGTTGCAGCGATGGTCGCAACAGTATGTGAACGTTCTGAGAATGGAATGTGAATGGAAAATGAATTAAGCAGCGCCTATGTGCGAAACGTGGCACACAGGCGCTGCGGAGATTGCGGTGCGAAGGAAACCCAGGTCTCAAAAGCGAGACCTGGGGCACCCGTTTCCGTGGCTGGTTAGAAGTGGAAGCCTACCTCTGCCGTGAGGGAGCGCGGCGTGACGTAGTGCGTTCCGCTGAAGGTGGAGAGGAAGTTATACAGGCCATACTGATTGGCCAGGTTGATCACTGTGAGCCGCGCGGAGAACTGCTTCTTCTGCCCGTGAAAGAGGTTGTCCTGGCCGAGCGAGATATCAAACAGGTTGCGCGGCTTTACCCGCGGCGGATTGTGGTCATCATTCTCCGTACCCGGCGCAGGGATATTGACCAGCGAGGAAGAGAGCTGGGTGGCGGGGCAGATTGCAGGCAGCTTCTGCGTGGGTGAGGCAACAATGCCTGCGCAGATGAGACCGGCCTGGAACTCTTCGTCGGCGGTGAGGTCGCTGAGATCAATCGCCGGCTGGCCGCCGAGGGTTGTAGAGCGGGGACAATCGTTGCCGGGGCCAGTGCCATAGCAAGGAACTTGTCCGGCGACGTTGCCGGAGTCAAAGCGCCAGTTGAAGCCCAGCCATGTCCCCTTTGCTGGCCCGTGCTTCAAGGTGTACTGCACGTGCGTGGTCTGGTTGATTTTTTCATCATGATCGATGCGGAACGGGCCGGGCACCTGGCCGACGGTGGTGCCCAGACCGCCGATCTGGGGCGAGAAGAACCGCGCCGCCACGCTGGACATGGTGACGAATGCGGTGAAGCCATGTGTCTCGGTGAGATTCAAACCAATGGCAAAGCCCGGTATCTTGGCGTTCTTCCACTCGATGGGAAAGGTAACGGGCGTTGCACCCAGCACGCTGAAATCGTAGCCGTTGTGGGTGTACTTCCATATGTATTCGCCGTTGAAGACCAGGTGCTTACCAAACTGCTGCTGTAGTCCGGCATGAAACTCATTCCGCTGGCCGGGATTGAAGTTCGAGGGCACGCACGGAATGAGATCTGCAATGACCGCAGAGTTGCAGCCGCGGCTGGAGAGCACAAGGTTTTCGTTGAACGGCGTCTCCATGGTGCGCGCGTAACTGATGCGAAGGACAGTGCTGCTGGGCTTCACGTTGTAGGCGATGCCGACACGGGGCTCCGGCATGCGCATGACGGATAGCGCGTTGTAAAAATCGCCACGAAGCCCCACGTTGAAGGAAAAATTCCCCTTGGTGATGGCGTCTTGCACATAGAGCGAGAGCAGCTTCACGTCAGTATGGCCGAGGAAGCCGTAGAGGGATGCGCTGTTGAAGTTGCAGCCGTTGGACGTGGAGATCGTCCGCGTGAGGTCGTAGCAGACGAGCAGCGGGATGAACGGGTTGGTGGCGTTGGGATTGGATGCAACGTTTGGCTGATAGCCCGCGCCAGCGCATTGCGAGGGAGAGTTATAGCCGGGAACAGGATTGCCGCTGAGGTCGAGACAGGGCGAATTCAGGGTGGGATCGACGATGCCAAGATAATCGTTCTCGTTGAGGAAGGTGTGCTGGTAGGTGATGCCGGCCTTGGCATTGTGCGCGCCGCGGACGTAGGAATAATCCGCGCGCAAACCGGCGTTGGTCAGGGTGCGGTACTGGCGCAATGTCTCCTGCTGAATGGGGCCGTTATCGGCGAAGGGATTGTTGGATGGGTAGTAGTTGTAGGCGTCGCGCCGCACCCAGGCGCCGAAGTTGACGACGGAGTTGTCGTTCAATACCTGCGTGAGCGTGGGCGCAATGTCGAGTGTGCCGATCTGCGAACGCTGGTCCGCCGGGCCCACCGGCTTCCCCGCGAGTGGATCAACAACTCCGGTGTTTAGCGTGTCGTAGGAGTTCGGCGTCTGGAACCAGGAGCGCGAGTACTGGATATCGGTATGCAATGAGGTTGACTTTGCCAGCTGCACATCGACGCGGTCAAAGAAGTTCTCTTCGTTGCCGCGGTCGTGGAAGACGGCGAACTCCGCAGGATCGAGAAAACGCCCGGTGCGCAGACCGTCGACGGCAACAAAGTTGCCCCACTTTGCCGCGCCGGCAGCGAGCGAAGCAGCGAGCGTGACCGTGCCAAATGTTCCATAGCTGGCGGTGATTTCGCCATGCGGCGATGTGACTCCCTGCCCACTACGGGTAGTAATCACGGCAACCAAGGATGTTTTCTCGCCATACTCAGCTGTCGGCGCACCGGAGATCACTTCCAATGACTGCACGGCGTCAGATGGTATCTGATTGGAAAAGACCTTGCTCTGCTGGTCGGTGATGGGCTGGCCATCGAGGTAGAAGGCATTCTCTGCATGATCGCCCAGGCCGTGGAAGAGCCCGTTGGAATCGGCCGAGACACCGGGCGTGGTGAGCGTAATGATCGAGCTCAACGAAGAGGTGGCGCTCTCTACGGGAAGCTGATCGATCATTACGCGATCCAGGTCGGTGTGGAAGGAGGAATCGGTTTCGATGAGGTCGCTGCCCGCCTGCACAGTGACCGTGGTGCTGCTGGCAATCACAAGCGGTATGGTGACGTGCGCCGGCACCGCGGATCGCAGCACAAGCGATTGCGAGCTGGTATTGAAGCCGGGAGCCGATGCGCTGAGACGATATTGGTCAAAGGGGATGTTGGTCAGCAAAAAGCTGCCGTCGCCGCCGGTGACGATCTGGCGGGTAAAACCGCTGGCAGCGTTCGTGATGGTGATGCTTGCCCCGGTGATCGCAGCGCCGCTGGGATCGGTAACGTAACCAGTTACCGTGCCGGCGGTGCCGGAGGCTTGCGCGGACTGCGCGGGCTCTGCAGCAGGCGCGGTTTCAGCCTGCAACCTCATAACGGATACGACGATGGCCAGCGCAATGAAAACGGCGCGGCAATGGAATCTTGACATTGTTCCTCCGGGAAGATCTGCCTGAGTTGTGTGATGGTGCGACTGCGTGAAAACGCAGTCTTTCGCGGCGAATTAAACAGCGGCGATACAGGCGGGAGGGGGGCGGGTAAAGAGGGCGAAGATGGTGAGGCGTACGCACCGCGACAGTCTCGCAGGGCGCGTAACAGTTGCAACCAGTGCAAAGAAGACCACCAGCGCGGCCACGACGGCAGTCTGAATTACGACGTGAGCCGTGGCGCAGAGTGCGCAATCTGCATGATGCCCGTCAGCGTGGCTGTGGGTCAGCTCCACGGTGGCCGAAGCCACCACCAGCACAACACAGAGCAGCGCCAGGAGAATTCTCCAGGAGTTGCGTGCGGATGTGTTGGAGCCGGGGAGCATCATGATCTAAATCATAACCGATTCTCAGTAGCGGAGGCGAAACGATGGTTTTACAGCATTTACGACCGGCTGCAGCTTGAACCCAACCATGTCCAAAAATGGGCAGGTTTTGCGGATAGACGCGAGCGCAAACTTTGGCGTATGGCATCCTAATTCAGCCACTTTTTAGGCATAAAATAGCGAAAGTGATTACCACCGAGAAGAAATACACCTTTATAGAGTCGCTCGACCGGCTGGCGCAGGTTGCAGTGCATGTTGGGCTGGGCATTGAACCCGGCCAGACACCGTCGCAGGAACTGTTGATATCCGCGCCGATTGAAGCGCTGGCATTGGTGCGGCTCATCACCGAGCACGCGTACAAAGCGGGCGTGGTGCTGGTGTCGCCGCACTTCTATGACGACGAATGCATCGTGGCGCGCTACAAATTCGCGCGCGATGAGAGTTTCGATACCACCGCAGTGTGGTTCGCCGATGGACTCTACGCGGCGTTCAAGGGCAATGCGGCACGCCTGTCAATCTCTGGCGGTAATCCCGCGCTGCTTGCAGGGCAGGACCAGAGCAAGATTGCCCGTGTGAGCAAAGTCTCTTCAACGGCCTCGAAGCCGGCGATGGAGATGATTACGCGGCACGATATCAACTGGGGCATCGTAGCCAACGCTACGCCGGAGTGGGCCGCGCTGGTCTTCCCCGACGATGCACCGGAAAAGGCGCTGGGAAAATTATGGGATGCAATCTTTGCCGCATCGCGCGTGCATGCCGATGATCCCGTGGCCGAGTGGAAGCGGCACTCGCAGCAGCTGAAACTGCGTTCAAAGATGATGAACGGAAAAAACTATGCCGCGTTGCGCTACACCGGGCCCGGCACCGATCTGGAGATCGGGCTGGCGGACGACCACAAGTGGCTGGGCGGCGGCGGTAAGGCAAACAACGGCATCAGCTGCATGCCGAATATCCCGACGGAAGAGATCTTTACCACGCCGCATAAAGACCGCGTGAACGGCACCGTGCGCAGCACCAAGCCGCTCTCGCACCAGGGCACGCTGATCAAAGACATTGAAGTCCGCTTCGAAGCCGGACGCATTGTGGATGCGAAGGCGAGTGAGGGACAGGAAGCGTTTCAGCGGCTGATCGCTACAGACGAAGGCGCGCGGCGGTTGGGCGAGGTGGCTTTGGTTCCGCATTCGTCGCCGATCTCGGCGAGCGGGCTGCTCTTCTTCAACACGCTCTTCGATGAGAATGCAGCGAGCCACATTGCGCTTGGGCAGGCTTACAGTTCGTGCATACGGGGCGGAGATGAAATGGACGGCGAACAACTCGCGGCCAAGGGCGCGAACACAAGCCTGATCCACGTGGACTGGATGATTGGTTCCGGAGAAGTGGATGTGGATGGCGTGACCAAAGACGGCACCGTGGAGCCGCTGATGCGCAAGGGCGAATGGGTGACTGCGGTATAGGTGGCACTCAAAACGTAACAGTGATGACAGTGATCAAAGCGATTAACGGCGTGAGAGACAAACCACGGATTACACGGATGAACGAGGATAAGAACTTTTAATAGTTTTATCCGTGATGGTCCGTGTAATCCGTGGTTTGCTTTTAGTCAACTTTCAGGCCGTGTCTCATGCGATTCGGATAAAGAGCATGTAGGCGGCCACGGTGGAGATGACGACGATCCACGACGGCAGCTTCCACAAGACCAGCATGGCGAAGGCCAGAAGCGCGAAGCAGAGGTCGCTGGGCAGGTGGATGGTGAAGCTCCACAGCGGATGGATGAAGGCGGCCAGCAGGATGCCGACGACGCTCGAATTGATGCCTTTCAGGGCAGCCTGAGCCGCGATATTGTCCCGGAAGGCGCTCCAGAACGGCAGTACGGCGGCCATCGCGAGCAGGCCGGGGGCGAAGATCCCGATCAATCCAAGCAGACCATACAGGAGCGGGCTGGAAGCCGCATGCACCACTGCGCCAAGATAGGCGGCGAAGGCGAAGAGTGGGCCGGGGAGTGCCTGGGCCGCGCCGTATCCGGCGAGAAAGGCCTGCTGGGTGACCCAGCCGGAAGCAACGACCGCATCTTCAAGCAGCGGCAGAACGACGTGGCCACCGCCGAATACCAGCGCTCCGCTGCGGTAGAAGGCGGAGAAGACCTGCAACGACTGCCACTGGGTGAAGTGCGCGAGCAGCTGCGACAGCACAAGCAGAAGAAGAAAAGCGCTGCCTGCGGCGACGCCGGCTCTGCGTGAAAGATGCAGCGCGAATGGTTCGCTGCTGTGCTGATGATGTTTGCGGAAGAAGGCGAGGCCTATCAGCGCGCCCAGACCGATGGCGATCAGCGTGGCAAAGTGCGTTGGCAGAAAGAGCACGACGCATGCCGCGATGGCAGCAAGAGCGAGCCGCAGCGCATCGGGCGCGAGCGAACGCTGCATGGTGAGCACGGCCTGGGCCACCACGGCGACGGCGACGATCTGCAGGGCGTGCAACAACGCGCTGCCGGCGCTGCCACCGAGGAAGGCGTGTCCGTAGGCAAAGGCGAACATGAGCGCGGCGGAGGGCAGGGTGAAGCCGATCCACGCAGCAATGCCGCCGAGCCAACCGGCGCGCACGACGCCAAGGGCAAAGCCGGTCTGACTGCTGGCCGGGCCGGGCAGGGATTGGGCGATGGCGATGATCTCTGCGAAGGTGCCTTCGCTGCACCAGCGGCGGCGTTCGACGAGTTCCCTGCGGTAGTAGCCGAGGTGGGCGATGGGGCCACCGAAGGAGGTGCATCCGAGACGAAGGAAGACCAGCAGAACTTCGAGCCGCGAGGCCACGGAGCGGGATTTCATCGTGACTCCGCTGAAGAGGGTGAGGTGCAGTTCATGTGGCCGTGCCGCGGCATGCTGAGAGAACGATACTATGCGTGGGGCGCTGCGGGAGAGTGTTCATCGTCGGCGGGGACTTCCACGCCGTGCTGGTCCTTCCAGCCGGTCAGCTCCTGCGAGCCGGTGATGAGGCGGACGCCGTCTTTGAAGCTGAGATAGGTCCACGCCCATTCGCGGAAGACGTTGAGGCGGTTGCGGAAGCCGATCAAGAAAAAGATGTGCACGAAGAGCCAGATCATCCATGCGGGGAAGCCGCTGAGGTGCGCCTTGAATGGCCAGGCGACGCGGGCGACGGCGGCTTTGCGGCCGATGGTGGCGAGGTCGCCTTTGTCAAAGTAGTGGAAGCTGGTGCGCGGCTTGCCGGTGAGATCGGTGAGGATGAGGCGGGCGGCATGGTCGCCCATCTGCATGGCGGGCTGGGCTACGCCGGGGACCTGGTGGCCGTTCTCCTCCACGTGGGCGAGGTCGCCGCAGATGAAGATTTCGGGATGGCCAGGAGGGTTCAGGTGGAGATCGACGAGCACGCAGCCGCGGCGGTCGGTCGCAAAGCCGAGCAGCTTGCCCAGCGGCGAAGCCTGCACGCCAGCGGCCCACAGGGTGACGGATGCGGCGATCTTCTCCGTGCCGACGTAGACGGCGCCGGGTTCGATCGCGGTGACGTGAGCGCCGGTGCGGACTTCTACACCGAGGGCGTGCAGCTGCTCTACGGCTTTCTGACGCAGGTCCGCGGGATAGGCGGCGAGTACGCTGGGGGAGCCTTCGAGGATGAGGACGCGGGCGCGGGCGGGATCGATGTGGTGAAAATCGTGCGCCATGTAGAGCTTGGCGATGTCAGAGATGGCGCCGGCGAGTTCAACGCCGGTGGGGCCGCCGCCGATGACGACGAAGTTCAGCGCGGGGTGGATGCCAGTCTCTACCATCTGCCGCTCGGCCAGCTCGAAGGCGAGCAGCACGCGGCGGCGAATCTCGATGGCGTCTTCAATGGTCTTCAGGCCGGGGGCGAGCGTGGCCCATTCATCATGACCGAAGTAGGAGTGGGTGGAGCCGGTGGCGACGATCAGATAGTCGTAGATGAGCTGGACACCGGAGCGGAGATTGATGCGGCGCGAGGCGGGGTCGAAGCCGGTGACCTCGTCCATGAGAACTTCGATGTTGGGGTAGGCGCGCATCATGGCGCGGATGGGCTGGGCGATGTCTGCCGGGGAGAGCACGGCAAGCGCCACCTGATAGAGCAGGGGCTGGAAGGTGTGGTGGTTACGGCGGTCGATGATGGTGACATCGACGTCTTTATTCTTCAGGCCAAGGGCGGCGTGGATGCCGGCAAAGCCTCCGCCGATGATGACGACACGTTTGCGCTCGGGTGCGGGCATGCGTGGGATTCCTCTGTATGTGATTCCATCTATTGGATGCAGATGGAGGCCGGGAGGATTTGCCGGGGCCAGATGCCTAGATTTCGGGGTAGAAGTCGAAGAAGGCGTCGATGCTGTGGCGGAGCTGGGCTTCGATCTGCTCGCGGCTGCCCTCAAGCACATGCATGGTGACGTGGGCCTGATTGCCATTCTTCAGCTCGATGGGTGCCTCGCCGACCTGTGTGACTTCGTCTGCGGGGAGTAAACGCATGCCATAAACCAGGGTCAGATTTGCCATGGTTCGATTCTACCCTTGCGTCTTTTGGCGGAATTTTGACTCCAATACCACAGCTCTGCGTGGCGGCGGCACGCCCTATGAGCCGTTACAATGGAGAACGACCATGTTAGAAACCACTACCCCCACTCCCACCCACGACGTTGTTATTCTGGGCACCGGCTGCGCCGGACTGACCGCCGCTATTTACACTGCGCGCGCCAACCTGAAGCCGCTGGTGCTTGAGGGCCATGAGCCCGGCGGACAGCTCTCGATCACCACGCTGGTAGAGAATTTTCCCGGCTGGCCAGAGGGCGTGCAGGGGCCGCAGCTGATTGAGAACATGAAGCAACAGGCGACGCGCTTTGGCGCGGAGCTGCGCATGGGGCATCTGCATGCCGCGAATCTGAGTTCGCATCCGATCGAGTTGCATGTGGACCACAGCGTGATTTACACGCGGACGCTGATCATTGCGAGCGGGGCAAGCGCGCGCTGGCTGGGACTGCCTTCTGAACAGGCGCTGATCGGGCATGGCGTTTCAAGCTGCGCCACGTGCGACGGATTCTTCTTCTCCGGCAAGGAGATTGCCGTGATTGGCGGGGGCGATTCGGCCATGGAAGAGGCGCTGTTTCTGACGCGCTTTGCATCGAAGGTGACGCTGATCAATCGCAGCGAGAACTTCCGCGCCTCCAAGATCATGCTGGACCGCGCCGTGGCGCACCCGAACATCGAGTTCATCACCAACACCACTGTGGAAGAGGTGCTGGGCGTGGAGGAGAAGGACGTGAAGGGTCTGCGGCTGAAGAACCGCAAGAGCGGCGAGGAGAGCGTTCTGCCGCTGTCTGGCGTCTTCCTCGGCATTGGACATGTACCCAACGCGACCATGTTCAAAGGCCAGCTCGATCTGGATGCGGACGGCTACATCAAGACGCAGCACAATGTCTTCACCACGCTGGATGGCAAAGTATTGCCGTCGGTGTTTGCGTGTGGCGATGTGCAGGACCGGCGCTACCGGCAGGCGATTACGGCTGCAGGCACCGGCTGCATGGCGGCGCTTGAGGTGGAGAAGTATCTTGAGGAGCACGGGCACTGAGAGCCCATCAGAAACCAGGACTAATTACCTTCACCAGCCTCTTAGAATTTGTGGAACATGAAAAACGCGCCGCCGACCAGAAAGCAAAAGGCGACGGCGTGGTTCCAGTGCAGCCTGTCGCCAAAGTAAAAGACGGAGAACACGCCAAAGACGGTGAGCGTAATGACCTCCTGAATCACCTTGAGCTGATCGGGCGAGAAGGTGCGTGCGCCGATGCGGTTGGCCGGCACCTGCAGGCAGTATTCAAAGAGCGCGATGCCCCAGCTGATCAGGATGACCTTCCAGAGGGAGGTCTGCCTGAACTTCAGATGCCCGTACCAGGCAAAGGTCATGAAGATGTTGGAGCCAATGAGTAGCAGAACTGTCCACATAGAGTATTTGGATGCAAATCTTTCAGGGATTGGCCTTGAAAATGGCTGTTATTCCTAACCATGGTAGCAATGCGTTAGGCTTTCAGTCATGTCCATTGCAGACAATATTGTGCAGGTGCGGCAGGCGATTGGCGAAGCCTGCCTGCGTGCCAGCCGCAGCGAACACGACGTGGCCCTGATGGCCGTCAGCAAGACCCATCCGGCAGCCGCGTTGCAGGAGGCCTATGCCGCTGGTATCCGCCTTTTCGGTGAGAACAAAGTGCAGGAGTTCCAGCAAAAATCCACCGAACTGGCCGTTATGCCCGGCGCGCGTTACGCGCTGATCGGCCATCTGCAATCGAACAAGGCGGCCAAAGCAGCGGAACTGTTCCACGCTATCCACGCCGTCGATTCGTTGAAGATTGCCGAGCGGCTGAATGCTGTTGCACTGAAGCTGGGCAAGACGCTTTCCGTGCTGATCGAGGTGAAACTTTCCAGCGAAGAGAGCAAGCACGGCATCGCGCCCGGCGCGGTGAGCGAGATTCTGCATGCCGCCGCTTCCCTGCCCACGCTGGACATACGCGGGCTGATGACGGTACCGCCGTTCTCCGATGATCCAGAGGAGGCGCGCCCCTACTTCCGCCAGTTGCGAGAGCTGCGCAACTCGCTGGCCACAGTGCATCCGCAGACGCCGCTGCCGGAGCTTTCCATGGGCATGTCGCATGATTTCGCTGTGGCGATTGAAGAGGGCTCCACCTGCGTGCGCATCGGGACCGCGATCTTCGGGACGCGCGACTACACCGCACAGGGCCGCGCATGAGTGCGCTTCCCGTAAGCGACAGCAAAGACGGCGCACTCTTCAGCGTGCGCGTGCACCCCGGCGCGCGGAAGAGCGGCATCACCAGCATCCATGCGGATGCGCTGAAGGTCTCTCTCTCCACACCGCCGGTAGATGGGCGCGCGAACGAGGCGCTGATCGAGTTCGTCGCAGAGTGGCTGGGCGTGGCGCGGGCCGCGGTCGCCATTGTGAGCGGACAACATGCACGCAGCAAGCGGGTGTGCGTGGCGGGTGTTTCTGCCGCTACGGTGCAGGCAGCAGTAGAGAGATCAGGAATTAGGGGTTAGGAAATGCCGGTTGCCATACTGACTCTGGAACTCGCGATTGAGCACGCCACGTCGCTGAAGGACCGGCGGCAGGTGGTCCGTTCGCTCAAGGAAAAACTGCGCCACGGGTTCAACGTATCGGTAAGCGAACTGGATGACGCGGCGCTATGGAACCGGGCGACGCTCGGCGTGGCCGCCATCTCCGGCTCGCGAGACTATCTGGCCGGGCAGATGGAACTGATGGAAAAGGCGGCGCGAGGCCTGTGCGTAGGGCTGGGAGCGGAGATTCTGGACTGTTTCTGGTCGTTTGCCGAGGGCGAAACAGACTGAGCAGCGGGTTCACGAAACATTTACACTAGAGAGATGGAACAGCGTGGGCGTACATATCATCGCAACCGTGTGGCCCGAACCTTCGCAGAAGAGATCGGCGCCATGCTTGAGGGCGAACTCTCTGACCCGCGCATCGCTCCCTGCTACGTGTCAGAGGTAGCGCTGGCGCCGGGCGGCAAATCGGCTCGCATCTTTATCCAGGTGAACGGCGGGGAAAAAGAAGAGGAAGACACGCTGGCTGGTTTGATGGCCGCGCGCGGCTTCATCAAGCACACGCTGCTGGAACGCATGGGCGTGCGCCATGTGCCCGATATCAGCTTCCAGATCGACCGTTCGGCGAAGATCGAATCGCGCATGGATGAGCTGCTGGGCCGGGTGAAGAAGCGCACCGAAAAGCTGGCCGCCAAGGCAAGCGTGGCAGATGCTGCCGCATCGAAGAACTAGATACTGCTTCGGCTTAAATACCGTGCTTTCAATTCCTAACTGGGTCAATGTATCGTGGACGAGCTGCGCGTTTTCCGGCGATTCATGCGCTGATCCGGTGCGAGCATGGGGCGATTTTCTGTTAACCTTGTACAGATCAATGACATCGGATATTCCGCCGCCTGTTGGCCATCCGCGAGCAACGAGATGATTCTTACGTGAGCACATCACCGAACAGCAATCGACGGCACGCATTCTTCGCTTCGCTGCGGGAAAGATTTTCACCCGCAGCAGTGTGGGAGATGCTGGTTCTGGTCGTGCTGACCACGTTCTTTCTGCTCTATGGGCTGGTTCCGCTCTTTGGCGGCGCGCAGTTGGGGCTGGTCGGCGCAGATGAGCCGCGTTATGCGCAGATCGCGCGCGAGATGCTGGCCACGCACAATCGCGAATGCGATGCGCTGCATGCCGAGATTGTGCCGCGCAACCTGACACCCACGGCGATCAACGCCAGCTATCACTGCCTGCTGGCAGGCACCGTTACCCCGATTCTGTATGGCCAGCCATGGCTGGAAAAGCCTGCGCTCTACTATTGGCGCGCCATGGGCTTCTTCCGCGAATTTGGCGTGGCGGACTGGTCTGCCCGACTGCCTTCGGCTACCGGCGCCGGATTTCTCATCATCCTGATCTTCCTGCATATGCGACGATTCCGCCCGGGCGGGCATCTGGACGCGGCGCTGATTACGGCTTCGTGCGCGGGTATTATCGGATTCTCACGCGGCGCTTCTACTGACATGCAACTGGCTGCGCCGTTCTGCATCGGCATGCTGGGATGGTATGCGTGGTATGAGACGGGCAAGAAGTTCTGGCTGTTTGACCTCTACTTTTTTGTGGGCGCAGCGACGCTGGCCAAAGGCCCGGTAGCGCCATTCATGGCCGGCGCCATCATCTTCCTGTTCATTGCACTGCGACGGGAGTGGTCTTTGCTGCGACGGACGATATGGCTGCCGGGCATTGCGCTGTTCTTCGCCATGGTGCTGCCGTGGTACATCGCGGTGCAACGCAAGAATCCGACGTTTGTGCGCGAGTTCTTTCTGGAGCACAACCTGGAACGCTTCGGCACCAACCGCTACATGCATCATCAGCCACGGTACTACTACCTGGTGGTGCTGGTGCTGGCGCTGATGCCGTGGACGGTGTTTGCCATCCGCGCACTGGTGGATGCGTTGCAGATTTCCATTACGGAATGGAAGGTCCGTTCGCATCCGCAACGCTATCTCGGCTATCAGCGCGCGGGCGATGCGTTCCCTGAATTCCTGGTGCTGTGGGCGATCTTCCCCATTGTGTTCTTCTCGTTCTCCGGGTCGAAGCTACCGGGCTACATCCTGCCTTCGCTGCCGCCGATCACCATTCTGACGGGCGACTACCTGTACCGCATCCGCGAGAGGGGCATGCCACGCTGGCTGCTCTGGGCGCATGCCTGCACCGTCGGCTTTATCACCTTCGTC
This sequence comes from Acidobacteriaceae bacterium, assembly GCA_031296355.1. The sequence continues at coordinate 24,818 of JARLFX010000106.1, read as the reverse complement.
ATCCTGCTCTGCCCCACATACATGGTGGTGGAGCGCATCTGGCTGCCGACGCGCGCCGTGCTGCTGGCGGCGATCATCGCAGGCCTGTTCGTGGCTGGCATGCTGGTGACGGTGGCAAAGGGTGGGGCAGGCAAGGTGCGGATGGCGACCTGCATCGCCGTAGCAGCTTCCATCCTGTTCCTGATGAGCAATGTGCATTTCCAGGTGTTCGGCCACAGATTTGCCCTGCAGAATGGCCCACTGCTGGATGAGAATTACTCCGCCCGTCCCCTGGCCCGGATGCTCACGAAGGACGCTCCCGACGTGCACACCGTGGCGGTCTACAACGTGCGCCGGGATATGGAGTATGGTCTTGCCTTCTATCTGAACCGGCCCATGGTGAACTACGAGCTGAGCGGCATTCCACCGCAGGAACACATCCTGGTGGTGCGCACCGCAGAGGTCAGCAGCCTGGACCAGGTGCTCATGGGGCGCGCTCGCAAACAGATGTTCGTATACCCGTGGCAGGGCCTGACGGTTTACCGGGTCGCGGCACAATAATCCTGTAGCTTCCAATCCTGCACCGCTTCCCGTACACTCCGCGGTAAGCAGTTTGCAGGCAATGAAGATCCCCTCCCAACTCGAAGTGCTGGATCTGCGCCATTTCTCAGCGCGCCAGTTACGCAGCTTGCTGGACGAGGAGAGCCGCGTCTGGAGCGCCAGGCTGCGCTGGGACTATCGCAGCTCCGCCGATCTGCTGCTGCAATACCTGGATTCGAGAGTGCTGCCGGGCTTTGTGGCGCTGGACCACGGACGCATTTGCGGCTATGTCTTCTGCGTCTATGAAGGCAGTAAGTCAGTGGTGGGCGACGTCTATGCATCCACTGCCACCTCCATCTCCCAGCCTGCGGTGGAAGTGGAACGCATTCTGCTGATGCACATCCTGGAACTGCTGCAGAACTCGCCCAATGTGGAGCGCATCGAGTCGCAACTGCTGCTGCATCCGGCGGGAGAGATTTCAGCGCCCTTCGTAAGGGCTGGATTCCAGATTCACCAGCGACTCTTCATGGAGTGCGACCTGTCCGATGGGCGGTTTCTGAGTGAGGCGCAGAGCGACCACGCGCTGCCCGGAGGGCTAAGACTTGCCGCATGGTCCAGCACCAACTTCCAGCAGGCCGGGGGGCTGGTGCACAAGGCCTATTCCGGACACCTGGACAGCGAGATCAACGACCAGTACCGTTCGCTGGATGGCGCGCTGCGCTTCCTGCACAACATCGTGCGCTTCCCCGGCTGCGGCGTCTTCGATGTGGACGCCTCTTCGGTGATTCTGCGCGAGGGGACGGACGAGATGGCGGCTATGCTGCTGTGTTCGCGAGTGCGGGAGGAAGTGGCGCACATCACCCAGATCTGCGTGCTGCCGGAGTACCGCAAACAGGGACTGGGACGCATGCTGCTGGCGCACTGCGCCGCACAACTGACGAAGCGGCGCTTCGATGCCATTACGTTGACGGTGACAGCCGGAAATACCCATGCCGTAGCGCTCTACGAACAGCTGGGATTCACCGTGCGGCACCGGTTTGATGCGCTGGTGTGGACGGGCAATCCAGCCGAAGAGTAAAGCAACAACTCAGCACGGATCAGAAGGAAAAGGCACAGATTGCCACGGATAAAACGTTAAAAATGTTTTAATCCACTTTGATCCGCACTTTCCGTATCATCCGTGCTGAAGTTTTTGCTCTAGCGTTTGATGAGCCACATGGCCCAGCTGGCAACAACCGTTGCCACCACAAACAGGCCGAAGCAATATGCGGCAAAGAGCGCCATCTTGCGGGGCTGGGTACGCTGGGTGATGCCAAAAACGATGGAGACGAAGAAGGCATACAGCAGCACGGCGGAGAAATGAGAGAGCGTCATGCTGAAGGCTTCCTTCCATTGGCCAGGGAGTGCGCGTCGACCGCGGCAATCACATTGAGCAGGCCGGCCACCACGATGAACTTGGTGCCATAGTCGGCGATTGCGATCTGCACGGCAGATGAGCCCCACCCGGCTATCCGGGCCAGCAGATACAGGCCGCCACCGCCGAGGTCGCCGGCGAAGCCAAGCATATCCAGCAGGTCGCCGGTATTGGGCACGTAGACCTTGCCCTGCAGGCCGATGCCGATAGAGAACATGGCGACGATCGAGATAAAGAGCAGAACGCCGCGAACCCACTTGCCCAGCAGGATATGGGCGGCGCCGGGGATGATCCAACCCAGAATGAGCGCGGCCGTAGCCCGTCCGGACGATTGAGGTGTGGCCTGCGGTTGTGCCTGTGCTTGCGTTGCCATCGGTTAGTTCATGATAGCAAGGTCGGGCGGTCTGCGGCAGGTCGCGGGCAGCCGTTGCCACCCGGCAACGGAGCGTTCCTTTTGCGTTACATCCCTCACTTTTTTCATATTCGCCGCCGTGCGAAACGTGTATGTTGGCGAGACAGTTACAAAACCTGCGCTTTCCCCGGCTTATGCAGGCGTGTGTAAGCGCAGATCCATGCACCGCGAAAGAGGACGATGATGGGACTTGGAAGACGCGCAGTAACAGAGGCAATCGGTACATTCTGGTTGATTTTCGTGGGATGCGGCAGCGCGGTTCTGGCTGCGGGCTTTCCTGGGTTCGGTATCGGCTTCGCAGGGGTGGCATTCGCCTTCGGCCTGACGGTTCTCTGCCTGGCGTATGCTATCGGCCACATCTCAGGTTGCCATTTGAACCCAGCGGTCAGCGTTGGGCTGGCGGTGGGAGGGCGGTTTGCATGGAAGGACTTGCCGGCTTACGTGCTGGCCCAGGTTGTAGGCGCAACCGCAGGCGCGGCGCTGCTCTACAAGATTGCCCATAGCGCGGCGGCAGGCTTCAACGTACATGCCGGGTTCGCCAGCGACGGTTACGGGTTGCACTCGCCGGGCGGCTACTCCATGCACTCCGGCTTTGCGGCAGAGGCAGCGCTGACGTGCCTGTTCGTGATGATCATCCTGGGCGCGACAGACAGCCGCGCACCCAAGGGCTTCGCACCAATCGCCATCGGATTCGGGCTGACCATCGCGCACCTGGTCTGCATTCCCGTTACCAATGCGTCGATCAACCCGGCGCGCTCGACGGGCGTTGCCATCTTCTGCGGCGGCTGGGCGCTGGCACAGTTGTGGCTCTTCTGGGTGGCACCAATCCTGGGCGCCATCATTGGCGGGCTGATGTATAGCTTCATCTCCAAGCCGGAATCAGAGCCAGTTTCGGTTCCGCAAACCATGCAGACCTAAGCGACACCGCAACCGCGAAAAGGCGTGCCTGCAGGCACGCCTTTTTTCTTCTCTGCGCGGCAGCAAAACCAGATTATGATTCTGCTCTGAGGAGATAACCATGCCACTTACACCCGATATGGTGACAACCGCACTGGAACTTCCCGGCTACAGGATCACGAAGAATTTTGGCGTGGTACGCGGCATTATCGTGCGCTCGCGCTCGGTCTTCGGCACCGTAGGCGCGAGCCTGCAGACGCTGATTGGCGGCAACATCACCATCCTCTCTGACCTGTGCGAGAAGACGCGCAGCGACGCCTTTGCCATGATGATGCAGCACGCGGCAGAGCATGGCGCAAACGCAATCGTAAGCGCGCGTTACGACGCCAACGAGCTGATGCAGGGCGTTACCGAGGTGCTGGCTTACGGCACGGCCGTGTGGGTGGAGAAGATCTAGCGAGGAGCCCCCATCAAAACCATGTGATGCCGCTCACATCCGATCTTCCTATTGTGTGTCTAGTCTTGCTGCGAAATTGGTGATTCTTATCGCGGCTCTATAGAGACTGAGAGATACACCCTCATAACTTCAGTGGATGTATTTCTCTTCCAATTCGGAGGAAATACATGCAAACGACTGCACCCAGCAAAGACGAACTCGCAACCGAGCCCACCTCGAAAGCCACAACCCAGTACGTCTATTTCTTCGGCGGCGGCGCTGCTGAAGGTAACGGCAAGATGAAAGACGTTCTGGGCGGCAAAGGCGCCGGCCTCGCTGAAATGACCAACATCGGCCTCCCCGTACCCCCCGGCTTCACCATCCAGACCGAAGCCTGTCGCGAATTCATGCGCGGCGCGGTGAATGAAGAAGTGACCGAGCAGATGCTGCGCGCTCTGCATCGCCTGGAAGAGTTGCAGGGTCAACAGTTCGGCGCAGGCGAGAATCCCCTGCTGGTCTCAGTCCGCTCCGGCGCAAAGTTTTCCATGCCCGGCATGATGGATACCATCCTCGATCTCGGCCTGAACGACGTCTCCGTCGTCTCGCTCGCCAACAAGACAGGCAATCCACGCTTTGCGTACGATTCCTACCGCCGCCTGATCCAGATGTTCGGCGACGTTGTGCTCGGCATTCCAAAGGCCGAATTCGAACACATCTTCGACGGCGTGAAGCAGACCTGCGGCGCGCAACTGGATACCGATCTCAATGCAGCGCAGCTCCAGACCGTCATCGCAGGCTATCGCGTGCTCATTCAGAAACGCACTGGCGCGGACTTCCCGCAGGACCCCTACAAGCAGCTCATGATGGTGCGCGATGCCGTCTTCGCCTCCTGGAATAACGACCGCGCCAAGGCCTACCGCCGCATCAACAAGATCGACGACTGGCTAGGCACAGCGGTCAATGTGCAGTCGATGGTCTTCGGCAACCTGAGCGAGAACAGCGGCACCGGCGTCGGCTTCACCCGCAACCCGGCCACCGGCGCAAAGGAGTTCTACGGCGAGTTCCTGCTCAACGCGCAGGGCGAAGATGTAGTCTCCGGCATCCGCACGCCGCAACCCATCACCGAGCTGCAGCGGATCATGCCCGACGTCTACGACCAGCTCCGCACCATCACCACCAACATGGAGAAGCACTACCGCGACCTGCAGGACTTCGAGTTCACCATCCAGGAAGGCAAGCTCTACATGCTGCAGACGCGCAACGGCAAACGTACCGGCATGGCCGCCGTTCGCATTGCGCTGGACCTGATCCATGAAGGCCTGATTACCATCGACGAAGCCGTGATGCGCGTAGAGCCCAACCAGCTCTATGACTTCCTAGTGCCGCGGCTGGATGAGCAAAGCGGCAACATCGTCGTGCTCGGCAAGGGACTGCCCGCCTCACCTGGCGCGGCCGTCGGTCAGATCGTCTTCTCCGCGGAAGACGCCGTGCGCTATCACGGCGAAGGCCGCATGAAGTCCGTCATCCTGGTGCGCCGCGAGACCACGCCGGAGGATATCTCCGGCATGGAAGTCGCTGCGGGCATCCTGACCTCGCGCGGCGGCATGACGTCGCACGCCGCCGTCGTGACCCGTGGCATGGGCAAGTGCTGCGTCAGCGGCGCGGGCGCATTCCAGGTGGAAGAAGAGAAGCTGGAGATGCACGTGGGCGGCAAGATCTTCCGCGAAGGCGACTGGATATCGCTGGACGGCACGACGGGCCGCGTGATCGAAGGCAAGGTTCCGCTGATCCCCGCCACTCCCGACGATCCCATCCTGGTGGAGTTCATGAACCACGTGGACAGCCGCCGCCACCTGCGAGTGCGCGCCAATGCTGACATCCCTCGCGATGCCATGCAGGCGCGCGCATTCGGCGCAGAAGGCATCGGGCTATGCCGGACGGAGCACATGTTCTTTGATTCTGACCGGCTGCCGTTCATGCAGGCCATGATCATGGCGCGCACGGAGAAGGACCGCCGCAACGCGCTCTTCAGCCTGCTGCCCATGCAGCGTGAAGACTTCATCGGTCTGTTCCAGGCGATGGGCGAACTGCCGGTGAACATCCGCCTGCTTGATCCGCCGCTGCACGAGTTTCTGCCCAAGCAGGTTGATCTGATGGTGCAGATCACCCGGCTGGAAGATACGGACCCCAACTCACCGCAACTCGACGATCTGCGCACAACGCTGCAGCGCGTGGAAGAGCTGCATGAGACCAACCCCATGCTCGGCCTGCGCGGCTGCCGCCTCGGCATCGCCTTCCCCGAGATCACGGAGATGCAGGCGCGCGCAATCTTTGAAGCGGCAGTCACGGTGAAGAAGGCCGGCGTCAGCCCGCACCTGGAGATCATGGTTCCCCTGACCTCTGGTCTGGAGGAGATGAAGAACCAGGCGGACATTATCCGCCGCGTCGCCAAAGAGGTCTTCGACCACGAGGGACTGACCGTGGACTATATGGTCGGCACCATGATCGAGCTTCCACGCGCCGCGCTGATGGCCGATCAGATCGCAAAGGAGGCTGAGTTCTTCAGCTTCGGCACCAACGATCTGACGCAGACAACCTACGGCATCTCGCGGGACGACGTAAACCAGTTCCTGCCGATGTACCTGAAGCAGGGCATCTTCAAGCAGGATCCCTTCGCCGTGCTCGATCAGCAGGGCGTTGGCCAACTGATGAAGATCGCTACCGAGCGCGGCCATGCCACACGGCCGAGCCTCAAGGTTGGCATCTGCGGCGAACATGGTGGCGAGCCTGAGTCTGTGAAGTTCTGCCATAAACTGCATGTGAACTACGTCTCCTGCTCACCCTACCGTCTGCTCACCGCCCGGCTTTCCGCGGCGCAGGCAGCGCTGGAGGAGCTGGCAGGTATAGCGGGATCAGACTCATCTTCCCGCTGAAATACGCCACTCGAAAGGCGCAAATCTTGCCGAATCAACGGCTGGATTTGCGCCTATTTTTTTCCTGAATATTCGTTCCCTGCCAACCGCGCCCGGGTATAGAGTGGATGCCGCTTGATGATGTGTTCACCGTCACATCCGGTCCTACCAATCGGGGCGTAGGGTTGCCGCGTGGATCTGGGACCGGGGCGCCACTGTCTCGAAAACTCTATCCCTTAAGGAGCACGAATGCTAGTTACCCACTGGGTTTGGTTTGTACTGGCGGTGAGTGTTTTATCACTCCTCGTCGCGGTCTTATTTACTCGAGAGGTCTTGGCCTCGGACAAAGGTACGCCTGCCATGCAGGCCATCTCCACTGCAATCCGCGAGGGCGCAGAAGCGTTCCTCAAGCGGCAGTACTACACGATCTATGGCTTCAGCCTGCTTCTCGGCGCATTGCTCTTCATCTTCTATGCGCTCACCAAGCATGACTACGTACTCGCTGGGAAGACGGTGATCTCCTTCTTCGCCGGCGCAATCTGTTCCGGTCTCGCTGGATTCTCCGGCATGTTCGTCTCCATTCGCGCTAACCTGCGCGCGGCGGCGGCGGCCCGCACCAGCCTGAACCGTGCACTACAGCTTGCCCTGCGTGGCGGCGCTGTGACCGGCCTTTCGGTCGTCTCACTCTCGCTGCTCGGCGTCGGCATCATCTTCATCGCCTTCGGCGGCATGGCGCATCCCACCCTGGTCCCGTATGAGATTGTTGGCTTCGGCTTCGGCGCCAGCTTCGTTGCGCTGTTTGCCCAGCTCGGCGGCGGTATCTATACCAAGGCCGCTGACGTAGGCGCTGACCTCGTCGGCAAGGTAGAAGCTGGTATTCCTGAAGACGATCCGCGCAATCCCGCTGTCATCGCCGATCTCGTTGGCGACAACGTTGGTGACTGCGCTGGCCGTGGTGCTGATCTCTTTGAGTCCACCGCTGCAGAGAACATCGGCGCCATGATTCTGGCCGTAGCCCTCTTCAGCATCTTTGGCATCAAGGGCATTCTCTTCCCCTTCGTCGCCCGCGCCTTCGGCCTGATCGCATCGATCATCGGCGTATGGTCGGTCAAGCTGAAGAATGAAGACGAAGACCCGATGGTCGCACTCAACCGCGGCTACTACATCACCACCTTCTTCGCCGCCATAGGCTTCTGGGTCGCGGTGCACTATCTGCTCAACAACAATATGTGGTTCTTCTATGCCGGCCTGATCGGTATGGCAAACTGCTTCCTCTTTGTCTGGATCACGCAGTACTACACCGAGGATCGCTACCGCCCGGTGCAGTCCATTGCACATGCTTCGCTCACAGGTCCCGCGACGAACATCATCAGCGGTCTGGCGGTCGGCATGGAGTCCACGGCAATGCCGGTGGTCGCCATCTCAGCGTCCATCCTGGCCTCCTACTACTGCGGCATTCATGCGCTGCCTGGGGTACGGGGTGCCGGCCTATTCGGCACCGCCATCGCCACCATGGGCATGCTCTCCACTGCAGCCTACATCCTGGCAATGGATACCTTCGGGCCCATCACCGATAACGCCGGCGGCATCATTGAAATGTCTGGCGCGCCGGAAGATGTCCGCAAGCGTACCGATCGTCTGGACTCCGTCGGCAACACCACCAAGGCCCTGACCAAGGGATACGCCATCGGCTCCGCTGCGCTGGCTGCATTCCTGCTCTTCTCCGCTTATCTGGATGCGATCAATGAGATCATCCGGAACGCACCGGAGAAGTACGGCACCATGGTGAACGGTGTGATGACGATTGCGGATTCCACGTTCCTTACCAAGGTGGATATCTCCAAGCCGCCCATCTTCATCGCTGCCCTCATTGGCGCGGCGTTGGTGATCCTATTCAGTTCGCTCGCCATCAAGGCCGTGGGCGCTGCCGCACAGACCGTCATTCAAGAGGTCCGTCGCCAGTTCCGCGAGAACCCGGGCATTATGGAAGGCACGTCCAAGCCGGATTACCGACAGTGCGTAGACATCGTTACCAAGGGCGCCCTGAAAGCCATGGTCGCTCCCGGTCTGCTCGCTGTCCTGGTCCCGGTCGGCGTCGGCTTCGTCTTCCGCTTCTTCGCAACCACCGCAGATCCCACCCTGGGCGCCGAAGCAGTTGCCGGATTGCTCATGGTCGGAACCATCAGCGGCATCCTGTGGGCCATCTTCATGAACAACGGCGGCGGCGCATGGGATAACGCGAAGAAGTACATCGAAACCGGCGAGCTTGGCGGCAAGCGCTCCGATGCCCACAAGGCAGCGGTCGTCGGCGACACAGTCGGCGATCCGTTCAAGGACACCGCCGGCCCATCCCTTCATGTGCTCATCAAGCTGCTCTGCACGGTAACGTTTGTGATGGCACCGCTCTTCCTGCGCTAGCAGTTGCTTTGGGTGGGTCTTGAGCGAAACTGCTCAAACCCTCCCCGCAGGAATCAGTTGCAACAGAAAATAACCGCAGCCTCCGGGCTGCGGTTATTTTTTTGCAACGCGTACCCGCTAAAGTGACTCTTATTCCATAGCGCCATCACATTGCATCGCACGCTGCATAAGGAGATAGACCCATGGCTACATTCACCACCAAAGATGGAACAGCAATCTATTACAAGGATTGGGGCGTAGGTACCCCGGTCGTGTTTTCCCACGGCTGGCCGTTGAACGCCGACGCATGGGATGCCCAGATGTTGTTTCTCGGTCAGCACGGCTACCGCGTCATCGCGCATGACCGCCGCGGCCATGGCCGTTCAAGCCAGCCCTGGCAGGGCAACAACATGGATACCTACGCGGACGACCTTGCCGAGCTTCTCGATTATCTCGATATTAAGGGCGCTACCCTGGTCGGTCACTCCACCGGTGGCGGCGAAGTTGCACGCTACATCGGCCGTCACGGCAGCGCACGCGTCGCCAAAGCCGTTCTGATTGGCGCAGTGCCGCCGCTCATGCTCAAGACAGAGAAGACTCCCGGCGGCCTGCCGATTTCTGTATTTGACGGCATCCGCGCCGGCGTCGTCGCCGACCGATCACAGTTCTTCAAGGACCTGACCACTCCCTTCTACGGCTACAACAAGGCGGATGCGAAGCCTTCGCAAGGAGTGCGCGATTCTTTCTGGCTACAGGGCATGCAGTCCTCCGTCATTGCATCGTACGACTGCATCAAGGCATTCTCTGAGACTGATTTCACGGAAGACCTCAAGAAGATCGATGTCCCCACGCTCGTTCTGCATGGAGACGCCGATCAGATCGTACCCATTGAAGATTCTGCAATGCTCACTGCAAAGCTCGTCAAGAACGCAACGCTGAAGGTCATCCCTGGCGGACCGCATGGCATGTGCACTACGCTCGCCGACCAGATCAACGCCGCTCTGCTCGAATTTCTGAAAGCATAGCCCAACCAACACCAGCTCAGCGTTAAACAACAAAGCGGCGGCGGGAAGCAGTTTCGCTTCCCGCCGCCGCTTTATTTCTATGCGATGTACTTACTTGGCAAACGTCTCTTCAAGCTCTGCAACCTCAAGCGCGGTCTCAATATTCAGCCGCTTCTCCAGGCTTGCACGGTACGCATCCAGATCGAGCTGAATGCGCGCCACGCCTGACTTCATCGCCGCTTCCACTACCGCTGAAGCTTCCAGCGGCACTACGCGCGGATCGAACGGCTTCGGAATAATGTAGTTCTTGCCGAAGCTGATGTTCTGGCATCCGTAGATCTTGCATACGGATTCAGGAACCGGCAACTTCGCCAGCGCAGCCAGCGCGCGCGTAGCCGCCAGCTTCATCTCCTGATTGATGCCGGTTGCGCGCGCGTCCAGCGCACCGCGGAAGATCGCCGGGAAGCCCAACACATTGTTCACCTGGTTCGGATAGTCCGAGCGCCCCGTCGCCACAATCGCATCAGGCCGCGTTGCGATCGCCAGTGAGTACTCGATCTCCGGATTCGGATTGGCCATGGCAAAGATCAGCGGAGTCGGTGCCATGGTCAGCAGCATCGCCGGGGTTACGCAATCCGCGGTCGAGAGGCCCATGAAGACGTCCGCGCCCACAAAGGCATCCGCCAGCGTACGCGCATCGGTCTTGCGCACAAAGCGCGCCTTATACTTATTCATGCCCTCGGTGCGGCCCTCATACAACACGCCCTTGGAATCGCACATCAGGATGTTTTCCGGTGACGCACCCAGGCTGATGAAGTGCGTTGCGCATGAGATCGCGCTTGCACCAGCACCGTTTACCACGATCTTCGCCTTGGCAATATCCTTGCCTGCCACTTCCATCCCGTTGATGAACGCGGCTCCGGCAATGATCGCCGTGCCGTGCTGGTCATCATGGAAGACAGGGATCTTCATGGTGGCCTTCAGCGTCTCTTCAATCAGGAAGCACTCCGGCGCCTTGATATCTTCCAGATTGATGCCGCCAAAGGTCGGCTCCATCATCTGGCAGGCGCGGATCACGTCCTGCGGATCATTTGCGTCCAGCTCAATATCGAACACATCGATGTCAGCAAACCTCTTGAACAGGATGCCCTTGCCTTCCATCACCGGCTTACCTGCCGCCGGTCCGATGTTGCCCAGTCCCAGAACTGCGGTTCCATTGGAAACCACCGCCACCAGGTTCGCCTTCGCCGTGTACTTATAGACCAGTTCCGGATCTTTGTGGATCTCCAGGCACGGTGCGGCTACGCCGGGGGTATAGGCCATGCTCAGATCGTTCTGGGTCAGGCATGGCTTGGTCGCAATGACCGCGATCTTCCCCGGAGGGAAGGAGGAGTGGTACTCAAGTGATTCTTGATCAAAGTTCATCGTTTACGTCGTCCCCTTGGCTGGGAGGGCTTACTCTCCCATGCGATTGCAGCCCGGCACCGCGCGGCTTTTTGCAGCCGTAGAGCTTGCAGGACGGCATATTGGGGATGATTGAAGCACACGCAATATGTCTTGGAATGTGATGGCGCGCACGCGAGACGGGCCTATGATGGTATTCAACTGGTTACAAGACACATAGCACCCGGCCAGCCTCATTTTTGCGTCTCCCAAACTGCTGTTTTCTGCAGCAAGTCGGCAGTCGCGGTAATCTTTTATCAAGACAATCTGGAGGCATTTCATGAATATCGCAGAGAGCGTCATTGATCTCATTGGGCGTACGCCGCTCGTCAAGCTCAATCGCGTCACCGCTGGTTGCGGTGCCACTGTCATCGCCAAGCTCGAGAGCTCGAACCCCGTCAATAGCGTGAAAGACCGCATTGGCTTCGCCATGATCGACGCCGCGGAGCGCGAAGGCAAGATCGCCCCCGGTAAAACCGTTCTCATCGAACCCACCAGCGGCAATACTGGCATTGCGCTAGCCTTCGTCGCAGCGGTGAAGGGCTATGACATCATCCTGACCATGCCGGAGACGATGAGCGTGGAGCGCCGCATCCTGCTGCTGGCCTTCGGCGCAAAGATCGTGCTCACCCCCGGCCCCAACGGCATGAAGGGCGCCATCGCCAAGGCAGAAGAGCTGCTCCGCGAAACCCCAAACGGCTACATGCTGCAGCAATTCAACAACCCAGCCAATCCAGCGATTCACTTCGCCACCACCGGCCCCGAGATATGGAATGATACCGATGGCAAGGCAGACATCCTCGTCTCCGGCGTCGGCACCGGCGGTACGCTCACCGGCATCAGCGAATACATGAAGAGCAAGAAGCCTGACTTCTGGACGGTTGCAGTGGAACCGACTGACAGCCCTGTGCTCTCCGGCGGCAAGCCCGGCCCGCACAAGATTCAGGGCATTGGCGCAGGGTTTGTGCCCAAGGTGCTGAAGACCGAACTGATCGATCAGATCATCCAGGTCAGCAACGACGATGCCATCAACATGGCCCGTCGCCTGCCCAAGGAAGAAGGTCTGCTAGTCGGCATCTCCTCCGGCGCAGCCGTTCATGCCGCACTCGAACTGGCACGCGACCCGAAGAATGCCGGCAAGCTCATCGTCGTCATCATCCCCAGCTTCGGCGAGCGCTATCTCTCCACCATCCTGTTCGATGAACTGCGACAGGAAGCGCTGAACACCAAAACCTCTACCGTTACCCTATGAACTTTCTGCAACGAGCCGGCGAAGATATACAGTGCGTGATGGAGCGCGACCCAGCCGCTACATCGCGGCTTACGGTTGTGCTCTGCTCGCCCGGACTGTGGGCGATATGGGCGCACCGTGTTCAACACTGGCTCTGGTGCAGAAAATTTAAACTTGCTGCACGTGTGCTTTCACAGGCCACGCGCTTCTGGACGGGGATTGAGATCCATCCAGGAGCGCGGCTGGGCAGGCGTTTAATCATCGACCATGGGATGGGCGTGGTTATTGGCGAGACGGCTGTGGTCGGCTCCGATGTGACTCTATATCAAGGAGTTACGTTGGGTGGCACGGGGAAGGACAAGGGGAAGCGGCATCCGACGCTGCTGGACGGCGTCTTTGTCGGCAATAATGCCAATATTCTCGGCAATATCACCGTCGGCGAAAACTCCCGTGTTGGCGCGGGTTCTGTGGTGTTGCGCGATGTTCCGCCAGACTCAACCGTGGTTGGAGTGCCTGGGCACATCATCTATCAGCGCGGAAAACGGGTGCTGATTACGGATCCGCATGATGTGCAGGATCCGCTCTCGGACGTGATTATTGCGCTGGCGGATGAGTTGAAAAAACTGCGGGCGCGGGTGGAATGCCTCGATGGACAAATACAGTTGAATCAACAGGTTGAGCCTGAGAATTCTCTGGCAGTGGAAGAGGAAGAGCGGGCGCAGTACCGCAGTGAGCTGTTTGAACGTATCGATTATGTGAGCATGGGCGAGGCGATTTGACGGTAAATGTCCGTGCATTCTGACGACTTTTTGGCGGTCAACAACGGTACCTTTACGGTGATTTCACGGGTACGCTTTTTTGTTGAAAAACAGTGAAAAATGGCAAATAGTGGTACACATTTTCCGCTTAGTGGTATTTCCGTGCCACTAAGTGACTGCAAAAATATTTTGGATTTGGTAGCGTAGCTTTCGTTTTTAATTGCCCCGAATTCCATTTCTCCGCAATGCATATCTCTCCTGCATGACCTTATTGGTGACGTGGTCCGTTAGCGCTGTGATGTGTCCATTGTCGTCGTGATGGGGGTCACATACAGGCGCATTCCTGTCTCTGTATTTATCTGAATGGCAGCAATCTCCATCGCCCCCTTCGGGATGGATTTGCTTGCGTCTTCTAACAGGATCACGAAGGGGGCAAGGCCGAGTGGGTAGCTTTCGCGATGCATCACATCTTTACCGGTTTGCAGCGCTGTTTGTCATCGGCTTTCTGGTGTTCTGGGGAGTTCGCGGCTTCGTGGTTCCGCGCAGCTTCGGGCAGTACGGCCACTATCGCGGAAACGCAATCAGCGACGTAGCAGGACGGCCTATTCACTTTGCCGGCCACGAAGCCTGCGAGGCATGTCATGCCGATGTCGTAGCGGTGAAGTCCACCGGCAAGCATGCACAACTCCATTGCGAAGCCTGTCACGGACCGCTCGCCAACCACGCCGCCGACCCTTCCATAACGCCACCCAAACTGGATACCGCCCTGCTGTGCGTCCGCTGCCACGAGGCAAGCGCGGCCCGGCCAAAGAACTTTCCGCAGGTCGTCTCGGCAGATCATTCCAACGGCCTCCCCTGCGAGACCTGCCATCAGCCCCATTCACCGGCGCTGACATCTGGAGGTACAAAATGACCCACCTATCCCGGCGCCGGATGCTGGTTTTGCTCCCTGCGGCGGCCATTGCCTGGAAATATGTGCTGGCCGGAACTCCGGAGGAAGCACCCAACTATGCCATGAAGGAGCACTGGTGGAGCATGCTCATCGACATCCCCAAGTGCATCGGCTGCGGCAACTGTGTGCGGGCCTGCCAGGCGGAAAATGATGTTCCCGACGGCTTCTTCAGAACCTGGGTGGAACGCTACCACGTTACAGATACTGAGCTGGCCTATCCTGAGGTGATCTCGCCCGACGGCGGCAAAGAAGGATTCCCGGTTGTTCAGGAAGATGCCGGGAAATATTTCTTTGTGCCCAAGCTGTGCAACCACTGCGCCGACTCGCCATGCACTCAGGTCTGTCCGGTTGGAGCCACCTTTATCACACCGGATGGCGTAGTCATGGTGGACCAGAAGTATTGCCTGGGCTGCGCGTACTGCGTGCAGGCATGTCCCTATGGCTGCCGCTACATCCACCCGGAGAAGAAGGTCGCGGACAAGTGCACGCTCTGCTATCACCGCATCACCAAGGGATTGACCACGGCATGCTGCGAGGCCTGCCCGACCGGAGCGCGGCAACTGGCGGATTTGAAGAATCCTAACGATCCGATCCATGCATTCCTGAAGACGCACAACGTGCAGGTCCTGAAGCCACAGATGGCAACCGGCGCCAAGGTCTTCTACAACGAGCTGGATGGCTCCGTGCGCTAGGCGCACGGTTGGGTAATTGAGTTGCTTGCAGGAGACAGGGGAAGACCATGACCGGCGTTGAAGGCTATATGTATCCCAACGAAGTAACGCTCTATTGGAGCGTGCTGATCGTTCTTTATCCTTACATTACCGGACTGGTGGCCGGCGCATTCATTCTGGCGTCGCTGATGCGGGTCTTTCAGGTGGAGGCGGTGCGTCCTACCTACCGGCTGGCGCTGCTTACCGCCCTTGCCTTTCTGATCGTGGCTCCGCTGCCGTTGCAGCTTCACCTGGGGCATCCGGAACGTTCCTATGAGATGTACTTTACGCCGCACAGCACCTCAGCCATGGCCATGTTCGGCTATGTCTATCTCTGGTACCTGATGGCTGTCCTGGTGTTTGAGATATGGCTGGACTACCGCAGCGAGATCGTGGCAAAGGCGCAGACCGCAGGTAAATGGACTCGCTGGATCTACCGCATCATGACGCTGGGCTCCTACAACGTCAGCACTGGAGCCCTGGTGGTCGATGAGCGTGTCGGCTGGATCGTGACTATCGTCGGCATTCCTTCCGCCTTTCTTCTGCACGGCTATGTCGGCTTCATCTTCGGCTCCATCAAGGCAAATCCGTGGTGGTCGTCGCCCCTGATGCCGGCAGTATTCATCTTCTCGGCCATGGTGTCTGGCATCGCCGCGGTGATGTTGCTCTACATGCTCACCACCCGGCTGCGGCACGTACCTATCGATATCCGCTGCGTGGACACCATCGCGCGCTACCTGTTCTACATCTTCCTGATCGATTTCAGCCTGGAGATGCTGGACCTGATTCACCGCATCTACGAAGCCGACGAATCGTTCCGCAGTCTTAACTTCATGGTTCACACCAAGCTCTTTTTCTCACAGATCGTGCTGCAGCTCCTCATCGGAACGCTGCTGCCGATTGCCCTGCTGGCCATGACCCAGGTCATAAAATTTTCTATGGCAGTACGGAAACGCATCTATGTCGTCTCCGGCATACTCACCATGATTGGCGTCTTCGCCATGCGCTGGAACGTGGTGATTGGCGGACAGCTCTTCTCCAAGAGCTTTCTGGGCTATACCACCTACAAGGTCGCACTGGTCACCCGCGAAGGTCTGATTATGACGGTTGCGCTGCTGATCCTGCCGTTGTTCATCCTGTATGGTCTTACGCTGCTGCTGCCTCCCTGGGAAGAGGGTGAGCATGCCCATGCATCCATGCCAGAAGCAACCATCACGCACTAACGCATAGCTGGCACGCGCGGTTTTTGCTGCGCAGCAGCGGAATCTGCCGGCTCGTTTCTTGCCCAGCCTGGCGCATTGCCATAGGATGGCTATGCGCTAATTTAAAGAGAAACGGTTACTCATGGACAGACGGCTATTTTTGCAGGGGTGCGCTGTCGCCAGCGTGGCTGCGACACAAACAAAGTCATTACTCAGCCAGGCGGCTGCTCCCGCTTTGCGCACCAATGCGCAGCTCTTCCCGCTGAATGGTGTGGCGGTGCCCGATACGGGGTGGAATCTTTGGGTGGACCGCGAGGCGAAGTGGCAGGATGACGACATCTTTCTGCCGGAGGATGTGGAGCTGAAGAAGCTGCCGGTGAATCCGCCGACGGGCGGGTGGCAGGCGCTGTATGAACGGAAGAGCGGCGAGGAGTTTGCGGTGGTGACTCTGCCGACGACGGTGGAGCAGCACTTCTGGGGAAAGTTTGGCTCGCGGCCTTATACGCCGGAGGAGTACCGCTATGCGGCGGACGATCCCATTCCGCAGAATGGCGCGTACGAGGGCGTCTCGTGGTGGACGCGGGAGATTGAGATTCCGGCGGCGATGCAGGGCAAGCGCATCTTCCTGCATGTTCGCGGCGCACGCATGCGCGCGGAGGTTTACCTGAATGAGAAGCTGGTGGGCTACTCGATCATGGAGGAGTTGCCGTTCGAGTGCGATCTGACGGCGGCGGCGCGACCGGGCGGGAAGAATATGCTCGCCATTCGCATCACCAGTCCCGGAGGGCGGTATGACTGGGTGGACGGCACGACGATTCGCTGGGGCAAGGTGAATGTGTTTCGGTCGCATGGATTTGGCGGGCTGGATCGCGAGTTGACGATTAGTGCAAATGAAGAAGACGATGCACGCATAACAGATGCATGGGTTCTCAACACCCCAAAGACGAAGACCATCAAAGTAACAGCGGTAGTTGAGACACCCTTATGCTGCGGCGTGATTACAGCCAGCAATGAAAAGCTTTTTTCGTTCCTTCATGCGGCAATCATCGATCCAGAAACTGGACACGAGATTCCTTCAAGAAGACTTGTGGCGAAAACGGCAATCCTGGACGCTACGATCACCTACACATTTGAACTTGAGTGTCCCAATGCAAAGATATGGGACCTTGATACACCAAACCTTTACCATCTGCGGCTGGCGTATCAAACCAATGACGATCTCGAAGATACCCGCATCGTCACCTTCGGCTTCCGCTGGTTTGCGCCGGAGGGGTTGGGCTCGAATGCGCTCTTCCGGATGAATGGGCGGCGCATCAAAATTTACTCTTCGATCTCGTGGGGGTTCTGGGGGCTGAATGGTTTGTGGCCGACGCCGGAGCTCGCCGAGCGCGAGGTAACGCAGGCGAAGCGGCTGGGGCTGAACTGCCTGAACTTCCATCGCAACACCGGCAAGGACGATGTGCTGCGCGCGCACGACCGGCTGGGGCTTCTGCGCTACATGGAGCCGGGCGGCGGCAAGCTCTCCATTGGGAAACTGCCGAGCGGCACGGCGGCGAATGCTGCGGGCATTGTGATGGAGAAGCCGAAGGACCACGCGGACGTTTTCTCGCGGAAGTTCATGCTGGCGAAGTGCAGGGCGATGGTGCGCGCACATCGCAGCCATCCATCGCTGATCCAGTACACGCTACAGAATGAAATTGGCGCGGACCTGAAGAATCCTGACACGTTGGAAGCGATCCGGATTATGCATGAGGAAGACCCTTCGCGCTGCGTGGTGCTGAATGACGGCTTTGTGGCGCGGGGCGCGGCGCAGGCGTGGTATGAACCGTACAACGACACGATGCACAGGAGCGACAAGGAAGAGTGGGGCGCATGGTGGAACAATCACCAGGGCGCGGGTGACCAGTGGTACGACGCGTTCTATACGGACGCGGAACACTTCACCTATCGCCAGCCGTTGAAGACGGCGCTGGTGGAGTTTGGCGAGATGGAAGGGTGCGCGGTGGCGGACAACCATCCGCTGATGATTCACCAGATCAAGACGGGGCAGTTTGGCGGCAACGGCAAGAGCTATGACCTGCTGGACCATGAGCAGATCACGGCGGGTTGCGACAAGTTTCTGGACCAGTGGGGATTTCGCAAGGCGTTTCCTTCGGCGGAGAAACTTTATAACGCGATCGGGCTGAAGGTGTACGAGAGTTGGCAGCAGTATATGGAAAATGTTCGCATCTGCGACGAGGTGGACTTCTGCGTGATCAGCGGGTGGGAGTCTACCGCGATTGAAAACCATTCGGGCATTGTGGACAACCTGCGGAACTTCAAGAGCGATCCGGAGTGGATTGCGTCGAGCCTGCGGCCGGTGTGCGCGGTGGCCAAGCAGCACAAGCTGAACTATGCGGTGGGTGAGAGCGCGGTCTTTGACCTCTACCTGCTGAACGATACGGGTAAACCTGCTACTGGCGAACTACGCTTCAGCATGGTGGAACCCGGAGGCAAACTGGTGGAGCTGGGCAAGTGGGCTGCGCCTGCGCTGGTTGCCGACCAGTTCAGCTATCCGGTGCAGATGGCGTTCCAGACGCCTGCGCTGAAGAAGGAAGGCGTCTATCGTTTTCGCTTCACCAGCGCTTCCGATCCGAAGAGCGGATTTACGCGCGAGATATGGGTGGCGAATGCGAAGCCTGCGTTTGGCAGGAAACTTTCTATCGGCCTGAGCAGCGTGGTGGGGCCGGTGCGGAAGCAGCTTGCGGCGCTGGACGGTGTGATCGTCTCAGAGTTTGCGGCTGGGCAGCACTACGACCTCATCGTGACGTCTGGCGTGGTGAAGGGTTCGAAGCTGGACCGCGCGATTGGCGAAGAGACGGGGCTGGAAGCGCCTCCAGTGAAAGGCGCTCCGGTGGAGGCGCAGCCTGCGGGGCATGTGGATGATGCAGTGTTTGCCGCGGTGCGCGGCGGGATTCCGCTGCTGACGATGGTGCCGGATGATTTTCTGGCAGATGGCGTGGCGAAGGAGCTGGCGGCGCTGGGGGCTTTCAAATACTCCGGGCAGGTGGGCGATACGCGCGCGCCGTGGATGGGTAACTGGCTGTTTGTGCGCGAGCATGCGACCTTTGCCGGATTGCCAGCGGACCGCGCGCTGGGCGTTCACTACCAGGCGCATGGCAAGGCTTCTAACGGGCTGCTGGTGGATGGCGATCTTGAGGTGGTGATGGGGTACAGTCGCGATCATGATAGGCATGTTGGCGCGGCGAGCTTTGTGTGTAAGGTGGGTGGGACGCGGGTGCTGGTGCATCGCGCGCCGGCGTTTGCCGGGCCGCTGCAGCAGCGGTGGCTGGCGAATGCTTTGGGGTATTTGACGGGGACGACGGTGGGGTAGGAAAAATAATGGGAGTATATTCTCTATCGCCACACAGGTAATATCACTCTCATGAACGCAGGACTCAAAATCACTTATCTGTATCACGATGCGGACGTCATCGAGGTGCGAGTCATCGCGGAGAACGAGCGATTTAGAGGGTCTGTGGACGCGTATGTTGGAACTAATTATCTTTTTGAAGCGGCAGCGGAGTTGAAGGGGTTTCCAAAGGATCGCCAGGACAAACGGGAAATTATCTTTGGATCGGCAGGTCCGAAGTTTGCTGGAGGATCAGTTCGCCTGGAATTTTACTGCAAAGACTTAGCGGGCCATGCGGCGTTTCGAGCCGTTATCGAGGATGACTATCGCCAGCAGGAGTTGACACAGAGTGCGACAGTCTTTGTAGACTTCGATCCCGCAGCGCTGGACCAATTCCTGATCGAGCTTAAGGAAGTTGAAAGAGAGCACAGAGGCTTCGCTTCGCTGCTTACAGGGACTTCATAATCTCCCCCAGAATAGCCTTTTCGGCAACATGGGCTTTTGAGATTCTTCGCTACGCTCAGAATGACAAATCAAACGATATCTAAACTCTCCGCCATCAGCGCAAATAATTCGGAAGAGAGCGTGAGAAACCCATGAAGATTCATGGCTGGGAGAGATTTGCGCGCGTCGCGCGGCCGCCGCTTCGCGACGCTTCCCACTCATCGCAAAAGCGCGATGAATGGGGCACCCAGAGTGGTGGCTGGATGAAAAACAGATTCCGCGCGCTGCGCTTCGGAATGACAAACTATTACCGATTACATTGAGGGTTACGCGAGGGCGGGTTCGAGTTCGGCTTTGTCTTTTACGGACACATCTTTTGTGGGCGCGGGGAGTTCTGAGAGGAGGACGTCGAGGACGTTGGCGGCGGTGTAGGAGGTTTGGCCGGGGGGGAGGAAGTGCTGGATCTGGTCGATGTCGTCGCCGGCGGTGATGAGGGCGCACTCGACGCGGTTGCCGTTGCGGAGCTGGGCGAGGCCGATGTTTGCCAGCAGCGCGTTGCAGAGACACTTTCTGCCGACGGAGTCTTCTTCTTTGCCGCCCTTGGAGAGGAAGAGGCTCTTGGGCTCGGAGGCGCAGCGGTAGCCGACAGTGCCCTCGGGCGTGCGATAGGTTTCGCGCAGGAAGCCGAGGTCGCAGATGCGCGGGCGAGTTTCGACGACCTTTGGGTCGGAGCCAGTTCCTTCAAGCAGAGCGACCTTGAAGGGGAAGCCTGTGGGCGAGGCGAGCGGATCGGTGAAGACGTGCGCGTCGCCGGCGACTGCTTTGGCGATGAGCTGGGCCTTGTAGTCTGGGCGCAGGCCGGACTCGTTGGCGAATTCAAAGGCCGTGCCAACCTGCACACCGGCTGCTCCCTGTTCGAGAGCTTCCTTGACCTTGGAGGCGTGGCCGTAGCCGCCCGCAAGCCAGAAGGGCACGCCGAGCTCGCGGAGTTTGGGGATGTCGATGGCATCGCGCTCGCCGTAGATGGGTTCGCCTATCTCGGAGAGAACGAGCTTGCCGCGGGGTGGGGCGTTGTGGCCGCCGGCGGTGCGCGTCTCGACGACGAGGCCATCGACGCGGCCGTTGCTCTTGCGCAGGATGGTGGTCGCGAGCGTGTTGGACGAGATGATGGGGAGAAATTTTGGCCGCTGCAGCGGAGGGAGTTCGCACTCCATGTAGTCGTGCGGGTCGAAGTGCGTGGTGACGTCGTCGCCCTCAAGCGCACCGGTGACGTGGAGCTGGTATTCGACGGGCAGATGCTGTGCGAGGCGATCGAGTACGCCGGGAACCTTGAGCGGGATGCCCGCGCCCATGATGATGTAACTGACGCCAGCCAGCATGGATCCGTACATGGTGGGCAGATGCGCGGCCTGGATCTTTTCGAGGTAGTTCATGCCGACGGGATTGGTGTGGCCCTGGCGGGCGAGGTAGATCTCAACGAAGTTGCTGACGATGCAGAGCTCGATCGAGGCGCGCGAGCTCTCGCGGGTGAGCGCGGGGGCGACGGCGTACTGCGCGCCCGGGGCTCTGCCGCCGGCGATGTAATACGCCTGCCAGACGCGGTCGGCCATCGCGGGGAAAGGAAATGCATCCAGCCCGCGGCGCATGTGTCCGCCGGGGTCACCATCCTGCAGGCGGCGCACCAGTATCTGATCCAGCGCCGTGCCGGAGACGACACCGAGCTGGCCGTGCCGCGATACTGCCTGAGCAAGCTGCCAGTTTGATACGCCCGCACCCATGCCGCCCTGAATAATGACTGGAAGTTCGTTGTTCATGATGTTTATTTTTTCACCTGGCAGCGCCGGCAATCGTTTTAGTTTTGTAACTTCAATAGTGCGATGAGCCGTAGTTTCGGGCGTGCGCAAAGACCTTGCAGTATCTATCGATACCAGCAAAGCCGGGGGTCTGCTGTGACGTACGTCACCGAATATCCGCAGGTAAACACGTAGTGTCGTAGGAGGTGGTGGAGCTCGTTGAACGCAACGATTTTCCTGGTATCGCAGTTGCCGTCGCTCCGCCAGCTTTGCTTTTAGCTTCCTCCAGAGCTGGATGGTGCCATGAAGAAGGTTGTAATCATCGGCGGCGGAATCACCGGGCTGGCCACAGCCTATTACCTGCAGAAGCAGGACGCCGTACACGTGACGCTGATCGAAAGCTCGTCGCGGCTGGGCGGTAAGATCACCTCGGTGCGCGAGGATGGCTTCCTGATCGAGGGCGGGCCCGATTCTTTTATCACGCAGAAGGCCGGCGGCATTGCGCTGTGCCACGAGCTTGGACTGGACGGCGATCTTACGCCGTCAAACAGCGAGCACAAGACAACCTATGTGGTGAGCGGCGGCAAGCTGCATGCGATGCCCGAAGGCATGATGCTGATGGCGCCGACCATGATGGTTCCCTTTCTGCGCTCGCGGCTGATCTCGTGGCCGGGCAAGATGCGCATGGGTATGGAGATGTTTCTGCCGCGCCGCGCGAACGATGGCGACGAGAGCCTCTCAAGCTTTATCACCCGCCGCCTGGGCGCGGAGGCGCTGGATAAGCTCGCCGGGCCGCTGATTGGCGGCATCTACGCGGCTGATCCGGAGAAGCTGAGCCTGCGCAGCACTTTTCCCATGTTTCTGGATATGGAGAAAAAGTATGGCAGCCTGCTGCGCGGGATGCTGCAGCGCAAAAAAGCGAGTGCCGCACCGGCACAGCAGCAGCAGCCGAAGCACAAACCGCTTTCGATGTTTATGACCCTGCGCGGCGGCCTGCAGCAACTGGTGGACACGCTGGTCGCGAAGCTGGACCCGGCAAGCATTCTGCTGAATCACCAGATCGTTGCCGTCACACCGGATGCAGGAGCCTATCGCATTGATTTCACTGGCGGCGGTTCTATGTACGCGGATGAGGTTGTGTTCGCTACGCCTGCACACGTGACCGCTGATCTGCTGACATGGACTGATCCAGCGCTCGCCGCCAAGCTGCATGCGATTCGCTACGTCTCCACGGCTACGGTTTCGCTGGCGTACAAGCGCAGCGACCTGGGTCACGATTTGGATGGATTCGGCTTCGTGGTGCCGCACAGCGAGGGGCGCAATATTACCGCATGCTCGTGGTCTTCGACCAAGTTCAACCACCGCGCGCCGGAGGATGGTGTGCTGCTGCGCGCCTTCGTTGGCGGCGACCGTGCGCAGGAGCTGGCCGAGCAGAGCGAAGAAGAGCTGGCGAAGATGGTGCTGGACGAGTTGAAGATCACTATGGGCATCACCGCAACGCCGGTACTGACGCGCGTGTACCGCTGGTGCAAAGGCAATCCGCAGTATGATGTGGGCCACCTGCAGCGCGTGGAAGAGATTGAAGGCATGATCGCAAAGCATCCGGGGCTGCACCTGGCCGGGGCGGCGTATCGCGGCGCAGGGATACCGGACTGCATCCAGAGCGCGCTCAAGGTTGCGGCGACAATCACCGAGGAACATCACGTCATGAGAAAAGAGGCTGTATGAAAGAGTCTTCCCCAAATCCGTTTGTATCGAGCCATGGCGGAGTGCAGGTGATCGCCGCGCCGAAGGGGCATCCCGGCCATCACCACAGCGGGCCGCAGGATTACTCGCGCAATCCCATGCTGGTGTACTGGGAGATGACGCAGGCCTGTGCGCTTGCCTGCCGGCACTGCCGCGCAGAGGCGGTGTGCACCGCGCATCCCGGTGAGCTGACCCGCGGCGAAGGCATGGGACTGCTGCGGCAGATCGCGTCGTTCGAGACCAAGCCGCACCTGGTGCTGACCGGCGGCGACCCCATGCAGCGCACCGACGTGTATGACATGATCGACGAGGCCAACAGCCTGGGCATCTCTGTTTCCATCACGCCGAGCGCGACAGCTACGCTGACGTTTGAGGTGATCGAGAAGCTGAAGTCGCACAATATTGACAGCATGGGCCTGAGCCTGGACGGCTCGACCGCTGCACGGCACGAAGCGGTACGCGGCGTAGAAGGCTGCTTTGACTGGACGATACAGGCGGCGAAGAACGCGGAGAAGCTGGGCATCCCAATCCAGATCAACACGCTGGTGGCACAGGAGACGGTGGATGATCTGCCCGCCATCTACGAACTGCTCAAGACGTTCAAGGTGATGCGCTGGAGCCTCTTCTTCCTGATCGCAGTGGGCCGCGGCAAGGTGCTGCAGCCGGTGACAGCGGAGCATGGCGAAGAGATCATGAACTGGGTGTACGACCTCTCGCGCGTGGCGCCGTTCATTGTGGCGACCACGGAGGCGCCATCATACCGGCGCGTGGCGCTGGAGCGTATGCGCGAGGCAGGCATGGCCGCGGCAGAGATCGAGCGCAGCCCCATGTATCGCGGCTTCGGCATTCGCGACGGCCACGGCGTGATGTTCATCGGCAACCAGGGCGACATCTGCCCGGCGGGCTTCCTGCCGCTGGCTGTGGGCAACATTCGCAAGGATTCGCTGGTGGATATTTACCGCAATTCGGCGGTGTTCCGTGCGCTGCATGCGCCGCGACTCTTCAAGGGAAAATGCGGGTACTGCGTTTACACTGCGCTGTGCGGCGGCTCGCGTGCGCGCGCGTTTGCCTACACGGGCGACCCGCTGGCGAGCGACCCGCTCTGTGCTTATGAGCCGAAGAATCCAGAGGCTTGTTGTTGTTCTCACGAGGCATGA
>JARLFX010000105.1 GCA_031296355.1 Acidobacteriaceae bacterium | reverse complement strand
GTGCCGCGCAGTACGACCAGCCGACCGAACTTCTTCTCGTGCACCAGTTCGATGGCTGCCGCGCCGTAGCGGGTGGAGAGCATGCGGTCATACGCCGTGGGCGTGCCGCCGCGCTGCGTGTGTCCGAGGTTGACGGAACGCGTCTCGTAGCCGGTACGCTTTTCGATCTCCTCGGCCAGGACCGCGCCGATACCGCTCAGACGCGCGTGGCCGAACGAATCCAGCTTGTCGCCCACGGTCGCCTGGGTGCCGGAGTCCGGCAGCTTGGCGCCCTCGGCTACCACGACGATGGAGAATTTCTTGCCATGGTCATGACGGTACTTGATGAGGCGGCAGGTTTCCACGATGTCAATCGGCACTTCCGGCACCAAGATCACGTCCGCACCGCCGGCGATGCCGGTGGTGATGGCGATCCAGCCAGCGTCGCGGCCCATGACTTCGCAGACCATCACGCGGTTATGCGATTCAGCCGTTGAGTGCAGACGGTCCACGGCCTCCGTAGCGATGCTGACGGCGGTGTCAAAACCGAAGCAGGCATCCGTACCGGAAAGATCGTTGTCAATCGTCTTGGGCACGCCTACGCAGGGCACGCCCTTCTCGATCAGCGCATTGGCTACGCCCTGGGTATCATCGCCGCCGATGGTGATCAGGGCGTCCAGCTTGTTGGCGTGGAAGACCTCAACGCATTTGTCGATGCCGCCGGGAATCTTGCGGACATTGGTGCGGGAGCTGCGCAGGATGGTTCCACCCAATTGCAGGATGCCCGAGGTTGTCTCCAGAGTCAGCGGCATGGTGGTGTTCTCCAGAACGCCGCGCCAGCCTTCCATAAAGCCGATGAATTCGTCGTTATACTGCAGGATTCCCTTGCGCACAGCGGCGCGGATAACAGCGTTCAGGCCGGGACAGTCTCCGCCTCCGGTCAATATTCCAACTCGCATGAATATGAAATCTCCTCTGGATGTAGGGCACGGGCGCAAAACTGCCTGGGCCATCAAGTAATGATAACCGCAGAGGGTGTCAACTTGAATGTGATGTACAACACGGGGCAACCATGTTAACGATCACTTGCTATGCGCCACGGCCTCATCCGCATAGAATGCAGAGATTTCCGGCTCGTACCGCTGGACGATCACGCGCCGCTTCAATTTCAGGCTGGGGGTGAGTTCCCCGCTCTCCAGCGTCCACTCCTGTGGCACGATCTTGAAGCGTTTGATGCTCTCAAACGGCGCCAGCGTAGAGTTGACCTTGCTCACAATGGCGGCATAGGCCTGGTGCACTTCCGCCGTTTGCACCAGAGCAGCGCGCCCCGCTTCCGTGCTGACGTCGCAGGCAAGGTTCTGCCGCGCGGCCCACTCCGCCAGCGCGGCAAAGTTTGGCGACAGCAGAGCGCTGGCGAATTTATGCTTGTCGCCCACCAGAGCCGCCTGCGCTACCAGCAGGTCGCTCTTGAGTTTGTTCTCAATCGGCTGCGGGGCGATCAGCTTGCCGCCTGAGGTCTTCAGCAGCTCTTTCTTGCGGTCGGTGATGGAGAGAAATCCCTGCGCATCGAACGAGCCGATGTCGCCGGTACAGAACCAGCCGTCTTCGGTGAAGCTCTCGCGGGTCTGCTGCGGCTTCTGCCAGTAGCCCTGGAAGATGGATGGTCCGCGCACCTCCAGTTCGCCGTCGGGTGCAATGCGGCACTCCACGTTGCCGAGGGGCCGCCCGACGGTGCCGATGGAGTGATGCAGCGGCGTGTTCAGCGCGATGACCGGAGAGGTCTCCGTAAGCCCGTAGCCCTCGTGTACGCGGATGCCTACATCCGCCAGCCAACCTGCCGTATTCATACCCAGCGGCGCGCCACCGGAGACAAAGAGCCGCACACGGCCACCGAATGCAGCGCGAATTTTGGTGAAGACCAACTTTTGCGCCACCTTCCAGCCGAAGCCACGAGGCGTCTCGCCACGCAGCGTCTCTACCCGGTGCGCCTTGCCTGTCTTCAGCGCCCAGGCCAGAATCCGGCTGCGCACTGGGGAGGCGGCCGACTTCTGCTCCACCGCCTGGCGTACCTTTTCATACACGCGGGGCACGGCTACAAAGACCGTGGGATTGACCTGAGCCATGGCCGGCAGCAGCTTCGCAAAATCGGGGCAGTAGGCCAGCACGCAGCCGCGATAGAGCAGAGCGTAATCCAGATGACGCGCCGTGATGTGCGAGAGCGGCAGGAAGGAGATGCTGACATCGTCGCCGGTGAAATCGAACTCGCGGGTGGAGTAGTTGAGGTTGGCGGCAATGTTGCCGTGCGTGAGCATGACGCCCTTGGATTCGCCGGTGGTGCCGGAGGTGTAGATGATGGTCGCCAGATCCTCTGGCCATGCTTTCTTCAGCAGATCATTGAAGGCGGCAATGTCCGGCTCGCCTTCGCCGCGCGCGAGAAACTCGCCAAAGCCGAAGGTCTTCGCTCCGAGTGCACCGCCTTCGGCGCCGGCATCCATCACAAGCACGCACTCCACCTTGGTCTGCGGCACGATGCCCTTTACCTTCTCGTACTGCGCTTTGCTGGATACCACCAGCATGCGAGCGCCGGAATCGTTGAGCGCGTAGGCTACCTGCTCTGCGGTCAGGGTGGGATACAGCGGGACATCGACGACGCCCAGGGCCAGTGCGGCAAAGTCCGTCACCGCCCACTCCCAGCGGTTCTCCGCCAGGATGGCGAGGCGGTCGCCGCGATCCATGCCCCACGCCTTGAGTGCGGTGGTAAACGCAATCACGCGCCGCCGCAGCTCGTCTGCCGTGATGGGCAGCCACGCGCCGCCGCTATCTTGCCACAGCATCACGGTCTGCTGTCCGCGTCCGCTGATAATGGAGAAAACGTCGTTCAGGGTCTGTAGTGATCCGTGGTTCTCAGTATTCGTCAACGCGATGCTCCATCTTGTTTTGTGTTCATTCCGTTCAACAGCAGCCCCATCACGCTGGCTGCCGCCGTGGCCGGTTCAAACTGCCGTCCGCTGAAGACCCACGAACCTACGATCTCATCCAGCGCGCCAAAGATACAGTGCGCCGCCAGCGCGTCGGGGATCTCCGCGCGAAAGACGCCCTGCTGCTGGCCTGCGCGGATGACGTCGCGCATCATGGTGATGTATGCGGCCAGGTGCTGCTGGGAAAACTCGGCGAAGAACTTTGCGCTCTGGCGCACCTCGGTTTGCATCAGTACCGCCAGCGAACGGTTGCCCGCCACCGTCTCCAACTGCATGCGAGCCATCGCCTCCAGTTGCTTGCGCGGATCGGCGGTCACGGCCAACATCTCCTTGACCCGCACGTGGAAGCGCGCAAAGGCGACGTCGAGCGCGGTGCGCAGCACGTGGTCTTTGCTCTTGAAGTAGAGGTAGATGGTGCCGTCGGCCACGCCAGCCCGCTCGGCGATGGCGCTTACGGGCGAGTTGAAGTAGCCGTGCTCGGCGATGACTTCGACGGCGGCGTCCAGAATGCGCTGGTACTTATCGGACTTCGCCGATCCACGCGGCTCGGGCCGGATGGAATCGTTTGGAGCAGTACTCGGTTTTTCCGTCGCGGGGGAAGTCGCAGGACGTTTCACTCTCTCACCTCACAGGCCCGTGGAGCATGACTGAGCCAATGTAATGAATCGGCACTCACTTTGCCAACTGGAAAGAATTCGGAGGTGTGCAATGAGTGGGTATTTTCAGATCCGGGGCATGGTAAAGAGGCATCATGTTATGGATGATGGTTTCAATGGAAATACAAGATTCATAAAGAATTGTCTAGTAAGACATTATCTGCTACAGAAACATTCCCTCAGCGGCTGAAGCCGCGTACGAGCAATTAGGTTGCGGCGGCGGGACTGAAGTCCCGCCCTTTCAAAACGACGACTCCAACCCATTCTGAAAATTACGATTTTCACGCCATTCTCTAAGGAACCGTAGCGCGAATCAGAAACCGAGGCACTTTCCACAGGTAAGGCTGTGCATACTTATGCACATTACTGTATATTTATGCATGAACGCGCATCCCAGACGGGACGCGCCTTTTTACGTTTCAAAATGGGCGCTTTGGCGCGGGGAAATGTATGAAACAGCAACGGCACAATGCGATTCGTGAGCTGCTGACGACGATTACCGTCGCCAGCCAGGACGAACTGCGCCGCAAGCTGGCGGGACGCGGATTCAATGTGACCCAGGCTACCCTATCCCGCGATATTCGCGAGCTGAAGCTGAATAAAGGCCCGGGCGGCTACGCGCTTCCCTCTCACGCCGTAGACGATGACGATATGCCGGGAATAGAGGACGTACTGGGCAACTTCGGCCTGGAGGTTCGACAGGCGCAGAATCTGCTGGTGCTGGTGACGACCACCGGATCTGCCCAGCCGGTGGCTGCGGCGCTGGATTACGAAGATTGGCCGGAGACCATTGGCACCATCGCCGGCGACGATACCGTGCTGGTGATCTGCGCCAGCGAAGAGAAGGCATCTACCCTGCGTGCGCGCGTGGAAGGATATATCGGATGAGCACGACCATAACGTTGGCCGAAGAAAAACAGAAGAAGAGCGGAAAGCATGCGGCAGTGAAGACTGCTGTCGTCGGCGTAGGCGGCTATGCCGGCGGCGAACTGGCGCGGCTGCTGCTGCATCATCCGAAGCTGGCCGGCACTCCTCCGCTCTTTCTGGGCCGCGCTACGGGCGAGACGGACGCGCATACCGTGATGGTGGAAGACCTGCATCCGCAGCTTGCGCTGGGCGCAGGAGCCGAAGCGCATGAGGTGAAGGCGTTCAGCTGGCAGTTGCTGGCGGATGAGGGCGTGGACGTGATGTTCCTGGCCACGCCGCATGAGGCTTCGCGCGAGTGGGTGCCCGAGTTGATCTCGCGTGGGGTAAAGGTTATCGACCTGAGCGGCGCATGGCGCTTGCAGGAGGCGACGAATCGCGCCGTCTACAAGCTGCAGGACGCCGACGCCACACTGGCGGCAACGCTGCAAAAGGAGGCCGTCTACGGCTCACCGGAGCTGCATCGCGCAGAGATCGCAGGCGCGCGGCTGGTGGCGAACCCGGGTTGCTATGCCACGTCGGTTATTCTGCCGCTGGCGCCGCTGGTGCAGGCTGGGCTGGTGGATACAGATCACGGCATTGTGGCGGATGCGAAGTCTGGCGTCTCTGGTGCGGGCAAGGCCGCGACGGCGAAGACGCACTTCATGTATGCAGCTGACAATCTTTCTGCCTATGCCGTCTTCGGGCATCGCCACACGGGCGAGCTGCTGGAGCAGCTTGGGCTCACCACGGAGCAGATGCAGTTCACGCCGCACCTGCTGCCGATTCCCCGCGGCATCCTCTCCACCATCTATGTACGGCTGCAGCAGAGCGCGACGGCGGCGGAGATTGAAAGCTGCCTGCGCAGCTTCTTTGCCGAGAGCCCGCTGGTCCGCATACACGCAACGCCGCACCTGCCGCAGATTCAGCACGTGGTGCGTACGAGCTATTGCGACATCGGCTTTGAGCTCTCAAAGGACGGCAAGCGGCTGGTGCTGATCTCTTGCCTTGACAACCTCCTGAAAGGCGCAGCCAGCCAGGCTGTGCAGAACATGAATCTGATGTGCGGATTTAAGGAAGCAGAGGGTTTGCTATGAAGTACGTGATTAAGCTCGGTGGCGCAGCACTGGAGAAGCCGGAGCTTCTCTTCGCCATCGGCAAAGCCATCGCCACGCTTGCGAGCGACGGCAACCAGGTGGCAGTCGTCCACGGCGGCGGAGTGCAGCTGACCAAGACGCTGGCTGCACTGGGCAAGAAGAGTGAATTCATCCACGGCCTGCGCATTACCGACGCAGAGACCCGCGACGCCGCGCTGATGGTGCTGGCTGGACGTGTGAACAAGTCACTGGTTGCAGCACTGGGCAAGCATGGCCAGGCCGCTGTGGGACTGACCGGCGGCGACGGCGCCGTCTTTCGCGCGCGCAAGAAGAAGACGGAGCATGACCTGGGATTTGTGGGCGAGATTGCTGCGACCGATCCGCGCTGGCTGGAGGCGATCTGGAAGATGGACGCGGTGCCGGTCATCTCCAGCATCGCGCTGGGCTTTGACGGCGAGTACTACAACATCAACGCCGACGAGATGGCCGCCGCCTGCGCCGTGTGCACACATGCGGATGCGCTGGTGTTCCTGACGGACGTACCCGGAGTGAAGGGCGCGGACGGCAACATTATGCGCTGGCTCTCGCTGGCGCAGGTGCCCGCGATGGAGAAGGCTGCCGTGATCTCCGGCGGCATGCTGCCCAAGCTGAACGCGTGCCGCGAGGCGCTGCTGGGCGGCGTGAAACGTGTGCGTATTCTGCCGGCAGAGTCTGCCAGTGTATTGCCCGATCTTTGCAGTTCGCGCGTTGAAGACGGAACGGAAGTGATGGTCGCCTAGAGCGCCCAGAGAGAGGACCCATGACGATGAACCTTGCATCCATTCAAGCCGCCGAGAAGAAGCTGATGCTGCAGACCTACGAGCGGAATCCCCAGTTGTTCGTGAGCGGCAAAGGCGTCTACCTGCGCGATGAGGAGGGCAACGACTTCCTCGACCTGCTCAGCGGCATCGGCGTCTCCGCGCTGGGCTACGGCCATCCGGCGATCGAGAACGCCATTGTGGAGCAGAGCAAGACGCTGCTGCACACGTCAAACCTCTTCTATCACCGCGGCACGGCAGAGCTGGCGCTACGGCTGACGGAGATCACGGGACTGGACCGCGTCTTCTTCTGCAATAGCGGCACCGAAGCGTGGGAGGCTGCGCTGAAGGTGGCGCGTGCGCACGCCGGGCTGCTGCGCGCGGAAGGCAAGACCATTGGCACAAAGATTCTGGCGATGGACCAGAGCTTCCACGGGCGCACGATGGGCTCTGTGGCGACGACGCACAAGGAGAAGTACCGCACGCCCTTCGCGCCGGTGATGCCCGGGGTTGAGTTCGTCACGTTTAACGACGTGGCTGACCTGCGGGCAAAGTTTTCCAGCGACGTCTGCGCCATCTGCATTGAGGCGGTGCAGGGCGAGGGCGGTATCCGGCCGATCACGCAGGAGTTCTTTGCCGCGGCGCGCGAGCTGTGCGACCAAACCGGCGCGCTGCTGCTAGCCGACGAGATCCAGAGCGGCATGGGGCGTACCGGCAAATGGTGCGCGTACCAGCACTTTGGCATCCAGCCTGACGTGACCACGCTGGCCAAGCCGCTGGCGGGCGGCATTCCCATGGGCGCGATGCTATGCACGGAAGAAGCAGCGCGGGCCATCACTCCCGGTATGCACGGCACGACCTTCGGCGGCGGGCCACTGGCCTGTGCCGTGGCTATCGCCGTGATTGACACGATGCAGCAGCAGAACACGCTCGCCAATGTGGCGAATGTGGGCGGCTACTTCAAGGAGCAGCTACAGGAGCTTGCCGCGAAGCACAGCGCCATTGTGGACGTGCGCGGCGAAGGCTTGATGCTCGGCATGGAACTCAACTCCGCCGAGCTGGCCAAGAGCGTGCTGGAAGAGATGATGCGGCGGCGCATCATCATCAACCGCACCAGCGAGACGGTGATCCGTTTTCTACCTCCCTACATTCTGGAGCGCAAGCACGTGAACATTACCGTGAGCGCGCTGGACGACATTTTGAAGAACGCAACGCAGGCCAGCGCAGTGCTGGCAGGAGAACACGCCAATGGCTAGCAAGACACTCATCATGAATCCGAAGACAACCGTATCCAGCTTCAAGCCCGCCGCACTCGGCATCCAGTCGGATGCAGCCTTTGCCGAGGCAGCCAAGGGGCTGCACGGCCGCGACCTGTGTTCCATCGCCGACCTCTCGGTGCAGGAGATGTCAGCCCTGATGGAGCTAACGCACGCGGTGAAGGAGCATCCGGAAGACTTTCGCCATGCGCTCGACGCTAAGCAGATGGTGCTCTTCTTTGAGAAGGCGTCGCTGCGGACGCGGCTGACGTTTGAGACCGCCATCAACACGCTCGGCGGCAACGCCGTGTTTGTGGACCAGACGCAGTCGCCGCTGGGCGAGCGCGAGTCGCTGGCCGACATGGCGCGCAACCTGGAGCGCTGGATGAGCATCATCGTGCTGCGCACCTACGCGCACGAGACCATCGTGGAGATGGCGTCGTACTCGAAAATTCCGGTGATCAATGCACTGTCTGATTACGAGCATCCGTGCCAGGCGATTGCGGACTTCTTCACGCTGGAAGAGCGCTTCGGCTCGGTCGAGGGGCTGAAGTTCACCTATGTGGGCGACGGCAACAACGTGTGCCATTCGCTGATGTTGACAGCAGCGCAGCTGGGCGCGCACTGCACCGTGGCAACGCCCAAGGGCTATGCGCCGAAGCTCGACGTGATCCACAACGCGATTGAGATTGCAGAGAGCACCGGCGGCAGCATTACTCTGATGCACGACGCGGCCAAGGCCGTGACCGGAGCGGACGCTATCTATACCGACGTCTGCGTGAGCATGGGCATGGAGCATGAGTCCACCAAGCGCGCACCGATCTTCGCGCCCTACCAGGTGAATGAAACGCTGATGGGCCACGCGCAGCCGCACGCTGTCTTTATGCACTGCCTGCCGGCGCGGCGCAATGCGGAGGTGACGGATGCGGTGCTCGACGGGCCGCAGTCTGTGGTCTTTGACCAGGCGGAGAATCGCATGCACGCGCAGAAGGCGTTGCTGCTGATGCTGCTCGGCGGCGCAAAGCGCATTCCGAACAGCCGCAATCGCAATCCACGCAAGCGCGACTAGTCGCAAGACCTAACGAAGTTACAGCAGAAGGAACTTAAGGAAAGTCATCATCATGTCTGTAATTCTGGAAACATTGCCGGTAGGTCAAAAGGTTGGCATCGCTTTCTCCGGCGGGCTGGATACCAGCGCCGCGCTGCACTGGATGAAGCAGAAGGGCGCAGTGCCCTATGCTTACACCGCCAACCTGGGCCAGCCGGATGAAGCCGACTACGACGAGATTCCGCGCAAGGCGCTGGAGTACGGCGCGGAGAAAGCGAGGCTGATCGACTGCCGCGGGCCGCTGGTGCGCGAGGGTATCGCTGCGCTGCAGGCTGGGGCGTTTCACATCACCACGGCGGGCGTGACCTACTTCAACACCACGCCCATTGGCCGCGCCGTGACAGGGACCATGCTGGTGACGTCGATGAAGGAAGACGACGTCAACATATGGGGCGACGGCTCGACCTTCAAGGGCAACGATATTGAGCGCTTCTACCGCTACGGCCTGCTGGTGAATCCGAACCTGAAGGTCTACAAGCCGTGGCTCGACGCAGCGTTCATTGACGAGCTTGGCGGGCGCGCGGAGATGTCTGCGTTCATGCAGAAGTCGGGCTTCAGCTACAAGATGTCTTCGGAGAAGGCGTACTCGACCGACTCCAACATATTGGGCGCGACGCACGAAGCGAAGGACCTGGAACTGCTCACGAGCAGCATGAAGATCGTGGAGCCGATCATGGGCGTCGCCTTCTGGCGCGACGATGTGGAGGTGAAGCGCGAAGAGGTGACGATCCGCTTTGAAGAAGGCTTCCCTGTCGCGCTGAATGGCACGGAGTTTGCTGATCCCGTGGAGCTAATGCTCGAAGCCAACCGCATTGGCGGCCGTCACGGACTGGGCATGAGCGATCAGATCGAAAACCGCATCATCGAAGCCAAGAGCCGCGGCATCTACGAGGCTCCCGGGCTGGCGCTGCTCTTCATCGCCTATGAGCGGCTGATCACCGGCATCCACAATGAGGACACGATTGAGCAGTACCGCGAACACGGACGCAAGCTGGGGCGGCTGCTGTACCAGGGCCGCTGGTTCGATTCGCAGGCCATCATGCTGCGCGAAGCCGCACAACGCTGGGTCGCCAAGCCCGTGACCGGCGAGGTGACGCTGGAGCTGCGGCGCGGCAACGACTATTCGATCCTGAATACGGACTCGCCGAATCTCACGTTCAAACCCGAGCGCCTGAGCATGGAGAAGACCGAGTCTACATTCTCTCCGCGCGACCGCATCGGCCAGCTGACCATGCGCAACCTGGACATCACCGACACGCGCGCCAAGCTGCTGACCTATGCCGAGACAGGATTGCTGACACTGAGCAAGGGCGCGGCGATGCCACAACTCAATAGCGGGAGCGATAAGGAGTAGTCAGATTCTTAGGAAATATTTAGTTGGATATTTTTACCTTAGTGAGATGGAGGTAATCATTCGCGACGTCGAGCACTGCATCTTTGCCGTCACTCATGATTTCGAAGGCTTCCGGACTTCCGCAAATCGCAGACAGCCCGTGCGAAACAAAGGAATACTCTATTACAGGCGCCACTAAGCCTATTTGATCTGGTCTTATGTGATACGCCTGTAAAAATTCATCGGCAGAATATTTGTTTGCTTCAACAGATAGCACTTGGATGTTAGCGCCACACGCTGAAACTGAATTGCGCTCAAATCGTAAATTGGCACCTATGAGTCTGTGCTCTTGTTTTGCATCAATGCCAATCGGTTGAGGAGACATGTCGTAGAACGGCTTACCAATAATCCATCGGCCAAGTAGGAAGCCAGGGACTATTTGCGAAGTGGAACCGGGTTGCATAGTAATCAACAAGAACGCAATAATGGCGGCTGCTTTCATGACACACCTCAGTCTCCGCAACAGAATACCGAAAGCGAGAAAATAGCGAAACTGATGTCCAATACCCAACAACCCGCAAAGATGTGGTCAGGCCGCTTCCGCGAGCCGCTGGATACGCAGTTCGAGCAATGGCAGCGTTCGTTTCCGTTTGACTGGAGATTGCTGCCACAAGAGGTGGCTGCAAGCGCTGCGCACGCGCGCGCTATCGCGGCTGCCGGCATTCTGACGCCGGAGGAACTAGACGAGACGCTGCGCGGGCTGGAACTGGTGGGACGGCGCACCGATATGTGGGCCGCGCACATCACCGTGAGCGACCGCGAAGCATCGTGGATGCTGGACAAGCAGGTGGGGACGGCGATTGTGGCTTCGTCGCCGCAGTCGGAGGACATCCACCACTTTGTTGAGTTGGAACTGACCAAGGAGATTGGCGGGCTGGCGCTGAAGCTGCACACCGGGCGTTCGCGCAATGAGCAGATTGCGACGGACATGCGCCTGTTTGTGCGCGACGCGATTGACGCGACGCTGAGCGGCGTACATGCGTGGGCCGAAGCACTGCTGGACCTCGCAGAGAAGTGCGGCGACGCGGTGATGCCTTCGTACACGCATCTGCAGCGCGCGGAACCCGTGCTGGTGGCGCACTGGCTGCAGGCCTATGTGCAGATGCTGCTGCGCGATGCATCGCGGCTGCAGGATGCGCGCAAGCGGATGAACCTATGCCCGCTGGGCGCAGGAGCTATTGCCGGGGCGACGCTTGCGCTGGACCGCACCATTGCAGCGAAAGCACTGCACTTTGACGCGCCCACGGCCAACAGCATGGACGCGACCAGCGACCGCGACTTCGCACTGGAGTTTACGCAGACGCTGGCGCAGATGGGCGGCCACATCTCGCGCTTTGCGGAAGAGATCACGATCTTCTCAACGGCGGAGTTTGGATTTATCGATCTGCCGGAGCGCTTCTCTACCGGATCGAGCGCGATGCCGCAGAAGAAGAATCCGGATCTGACGGAGCTGATTCGCGGTAAATCCGGACGGCTGCTGGCAGCATCCAATGCTGTAGCGATGCTGACCAAGGGTCTGCCGCTGGCGTACAACAAGGACCTGCAGGAGATCCAGGAGCCGGTGTTTGACGCGGCAGACACGATGCGCGGCATGCTCGCGGTGCTTCCCGGATTTACGCGCGCGCTGAACTTCAGGCTTGAGCGGATGGCGGCAGCGGCAGAGTCAGGATTTCTGAATGCGATGGCGGCGGCAACCTACCTGGTGTACAAGGGCGTTCCCTTCCGCAAGGCGCATGAGAAGATCGGCAACGCGGTACGTTTCGCAATCGAAAAGGGTTGCGAGCTGAACGGGCTGACGCTGGCGGAGCTGAAGCAGTTTGGCGAGGAGTTTGACGAAGGCTTCTTCCCGGCAATTTCGCTGCAGGCCACGCTGGATTGCCACGATGTAACCGGCGGCACCGCTAGTGCACAGGTGAAGACCGCATTGAAAGCTGCGCGGCAGCAGGTGGCCGCACTGGGTAAAATAACTGAAATCGCGAGCGCCGCAAGCGCCCGCTGAAGAGTACAGGAAACGCTATGCAACAGACATCCACGGTGCGCAACGCACGCTTGAGCGACGCCACCAACATCTACGACCTGATCACGTCGCTCTCGCACGATGGCACGCTGCTGCCACGCAACTACTCCGAGATCTGTGAGAACGTGCGCGACTTCGTGGTGGCAGAGTCTGAATCTGGCGTGTTCCTGGGTTGCGGCGCGCTGCATCTGTATGGCCCGCATCTTTCTGAGATTCGCTCTATCGTGGTGAAGCCCGAGGCTAAGGGACAGGGGGCGGGTGGCCGCATTCTGCGCGCGCTACTGGAAGAGGCGAATGAGCAGGGCGTGGCTGCGGTCTGCCTGTTCACGCGCATACCGGATTTCTTTTTTCACTTCGGTTTCCGCATGGCCGAGCGCGCGCAGATGCCGGACAAGGTGTACAAGGATTGCCAGAGCTGTCCGCGGCTGTATGCGTGCGACGAAGTGGCCATGGTGCGCGGCCCGCTGCCGAAGATCGCGGTGCTGGGCAGCTACAAGTTTGAGAAGCCGGAGCTGGTGCAGCTGGAGACGGCTGGGGCGCGACACTAAGACTTCAGCACGGAAACCACGGATTGCACGGATCAATGCGGATTTAAAAACAAAGCAAAAAATAGTTAAAGACAAGACGGATCGGAAACAAATTCTGAAGATCTGGATTTGTTTCTGATCCGCTTTTTCTGTCTCATCCGCCGTTTCCGTGCTGAGGTTTTTACCGGATGAAGTAGAAGCCGTCGTGGCGCGTCAGATCTACGTCTACGCCGAAGAGGTCGCGGAGCTGGTTGCGGGTGATGAGCTCTTCTTTGGGGCCGTCGGCGACGATGCGGCCACCTTTCATCATGATGACGCGCTCGATCTCGGGCGGGATGTCCGCGAGCAGGTGGGTGATCAGCAGGATGCCGACGCCGTCGCGCGCCAGCTTGCGGAGCAGTTCGCGCAGCTCGCGCTGGGCGGCGATGTCG
Organism: Acidobacteriaceae bacterium; assembly: GCA_031296355.1. The sequence goes on along the minus strand of JARLFX010000105.1, from coordinate 10,395 downwards.
AGCGCGTTGGAGGGCTCATCGAGCAGAAGCATCTCGCTGGACTGCACCAGGGCACGGCCGATCATGGTGCGGCGCTGCTCGCCGGCGGACATCTCGCCCACGGGCTTCGCCGCCAGATGGGTTGCATCAAGCTGCTTCATTACGGCGGTAGCGCGCTCGCGCATCGCAGCAGTCACGGTGAGATTGGGCCAGAGCGTGGAGCTGGAGAAGAAGCCGGACAGCACAGCATCGAATCCAGTGGTGGTGCGCGTCTGGCGGCCGGGGAGTTCGGCGGAGACGATGCCGAGGCGCTTCTTCAGCTCGGTCAGGTCCCAGCGCTCGCGGCCGAAGATGCGGACGCGCATCTCGGGCGTGACCAGCGGATAGCACTCGCAGGTCATGGTCTTGATGAGTGTGGATTTACCGCAGCCGTTGGGCCCGAGAATGGCGACGTGCTCGCCCGGCTGGATGCGCAGGTTGATGTCGTGCAGAACGACATTGTCGCCACGTGCGACGCTGACATGTTCGAGGAGAAGGAAGGGCTCGGCGGATTGAGAGGTCATCTCTTCAAGAATACCGCGCAAAGAAAGCGGGCGACTCGTGATGAGCCGCCCGTTGGTTTGTGTTGGTTATGAATTACGGCTTTTGGCCGAGTACGTTGTTCTTGAGCGCGATGGAATGTGGAGTGACCACAGGACCGGCAGCACCCACTACTTCGGTGAGAACAGCCGCGGTGTTTGATATCCAGACATTACCGGAACCATCAATCGCCAATCCATGAGGGGAGGGGAAGAATGTAGCCGATTTCTGGAAGCCGCCGTTTGTGCTGGATGCGGAACCTACTGTCGTAGTCACGGTGGGAGACAGAGCCGTTGGAGCCGTAGTCGCACCGTTATTCAGAAACTCCGAAATGCTATAGGAACTTCCAGTAGTACCCAGCGTGTTGTTGGCGAGCCAGATGTTGTTATTACCATCAACAGCGGCAAATCGCGGTGTGCTGAGACCGCCTGCAAAGATAGGCGTTACGTTTGCCGGAGTACCGAAAGTAACGGTGTTTGCGTCCCCCGGGTTTGTGCTGCCATAGGTCAGGGTCGTGGAGGAGGTCGTATTTCCGGGTCCAGTCGATGCGCTCAACGAAGTTCCCGCTGAGTTAGCTACCCAGAATGCTCCGGTAGAATCGAACGCAAGGTCAACGACACCTGCGTACGCCGTGCTTCTTGCAATAGCCGTACCCGTTGTGGGGTACGTTGAACCACCAACAGTCGTTGTGGGAATGCCGGTAATAGTGCTTCCACCAGATGCCGACTGAGCCACAACAATCGTCCCCTTCGTATCAACCTCTAGCCCATATGGTGAGGTACTTGCAAGGCCGCTCACAATAGCTGTTGCTGTACTGCTTCCCGATGAGATTTCATAGAGCTTGAGTCCTCCATTGGTCGCGGTGGCCGCATCTGTGAAGAAGACATTCCCGGCACCATCAGCAGTGATGGCATAGGTCTTACCCGCGATATTATTAGGGTCATTGACCTGCGTTGTCACCCCGGTAGAGGGCACATATTTAGAGACGTACGAGAACACCGTGGAAGTCCCGGTAGTACCGCTAGCAATCCAAACGTTGCCGTTCGTATCGATAGTCGGGCCACCGCGTGAAGGCCCCGTAGCCCCTGAACATTGCAATGGTGCACCCTGTGGAGACATCTCGAACAATGCACTCGTAGTCCCACTACCGTTACCCAGCCAGACATTCCCAGATCCATCAATAGCAACGTCATAGGCATATTGAATGATTGTGCCGCCAGCGTCACATACGCTGGCGCTGGTGTACGCAATCCCAACGGTCCAGTCTGTGGGCTGAGCGGTCAATCCCCCACTATAAGCAGACTGGGAAGTCGCCAATCCATAAACAGTTGCAATATTCGAGGTTCCGCCAACTGTATTGGTAGGATTGGACGCCATGTAGTATGCGGCCTGGATCGTGTCCGTTGCCGCTGTTGCGTTCACAGCAGGGTAGAGAGTGTGGCAAGGTGAAGCGGAGCCGCCGTCGGAATTAACGCATGCGGCCAGGATGTTAGCCGCCGTGTTTATCTTCGCCGTTTCGGGCGTGATAGTGACAGTAGCGCTGGTGGTAATGTTCGTGCCCGTACCTGCCTGCGATGTGGCACCCGCAACACCGGTGTTCAGATTTACCATATTTGGCACAGTATTAGCAGCAATGGTCAAACCCTGCACATTGGATGCTGGCGCACCAATCGTATCCAGCGTAGCTCCCCCGATGGTTCCAGTCCCGACACTGAAGAATTGCTGCATCGCTGTTGCAGAGGCAAACGTCGTAGCCTCGTTAATGAATAAGAATGGCTGAGTGTTGACTGCATTTGTGCAATCACCCACTACGGTCAGGAGGGCCGAGCTGTTATTCGTTACCCCCGTAGACGGCTGCCCACCCGAGATAACGATGTAAAGAATATTGCTGTAAAGCGGGTCCGAGGTGCCAGGACAGGTGATGGCACCATTAAATGAAAAGCTTCCAAATCCATCGGTACTGGTTGTCGTCGATGCCAGCAGCTTAGGGGCGCTTCCGTAGCCAGTCTTGCCAGCAGCAAAAGCATATACATTACCGCTCACAATTCCTTGACGGCCACCGTACGCAATGCCACCCAGACTACCTCGTTCATTGCTGCCCAGACCATTCCCGGCCGGAGCATTAACGCCCATGCCGCAGCCAGCGGTAATCACAGCGGCGGATGTGGCTAGTGCGAGCAGGAGAACCTTTGCTTTGGAACAATTCAGAGAATGGAACGACTTAAAAGGCATCTTGGAACCTCCACAGATTGTTGGAAATTGCTTGGGCCTAATTACTGGCTAACCGCTTCGTTGCGCTATCAGTAACCGGGGAAGAGCTTGACTTGTATTGAACTTGCCCAGAGTAACAGAGGTATTGTGACTCTCCAATGAAAAAAGCGCTTCGATCCCAATATTTTCACCACATGGTAATGTTGGAGATTGGGGTGGATAAGAACATGTTATTCGCCCTATTCACTGACTATGACCTTATACAGCTCCTCCAGCCTCACCCTGCCCCCTTCTGACGATGCCCTGCCCGGCGGTTTTCGCTGGGGCGCGGTCAAAGCCGGCATCAAAGCCAGCGGCAACCTTGACCTGGCGCTCGCTACCGCTCCGGAAGGCGCGAATGCAGCGGTAATGTTCACGAAAAACCAGGTGGTGGCCGCACCCATCACGGTGGGCCGCGAACACATGGCACATACCGGCGGGCACGTCCGCGCTGTGCTGGTGAACTCCGGCAATGCCAACTGCGCTACCGGCGAGCAGGGGCTGGCCGTGGCGCGGAGCAGTTGCGCCGCCGTGGCTGCCGCGCTGGGGTGTGAACCACAGCAGATTCTCCCCTCGTCTACCGGGGTGATCGGCGTGCCCATGCCCGCGGAGAAGATTCCTGATGCGCTGCCCGCGGCCCTGGCCGCCCTGGGCAGCAGCGCGGAACATGCCACGCTGTTTGCCCGCGGCATTATGACCACGGACACGAAGATGAAGACGGCGCTGGCGGGATTTCAGGTGGATGGCAAAACAGTTCACATCTTCGGGACATGCAAGGGCGCGGGCATGATTGGGCCGCAACTGGGGCCTCCGCATGCCACCATGCTGGTGTACCTGTTTACGGATATTGCTTCGCGCCCGGAGGCTCTGCGCGCCGCGCTGGCGCCGGCCGTGGAGGACAGCTTCAACTCCATCTCCATCGACGGCGACACCTCGACCAATGACACGGTGCTGCTGCTGGCCAGCGGAACCAGTGGCATCCCACTGGACCATGACGCCTTCCCTGCCTTTCAGCAGGCGCTGGACGCCGTGTGCGGCTCGCTGGCGCACCAGATTGTGAATGACGGTGAAGGCGTGACCCATGTGGTCGAGCTCTCCATTACCGGGGCGCGGACCGCGGCGGAGGCCCGGCAGGTGGCGCGCGCTATCGCGCATTCGCCGCTGTGCAAGACGGCATGGTCCTCCGGCGATCCCAACTGGGGACGCATTCTGGCGGCGGCGGGATACTCCGGCGTGCAGTTTGACCCGGCGACGGTGACAATTCACATTGGGCCGCATCCGGTGTTCGAGCACGGCATGCGCGCGCCCGCGTTTGACGAGGCGGCGACCCACCAGCATATGCAGCAGCGCGAGTACACCATCCACATGGATATGGGGCAGGGCACGGCCAGCAGCCGGTTTCTGACCTGCGATCTGACGGTGGAATACGTACATATCAACGCGGATTATTCGACGTAGGGCGTTCGTGGCAGGGCTTCAGGAAAGATGACCTCAGGGGCCAAAGCCCCACACTCTTCCGGCTTTCTACGGCACGGCTGAAGCCGTGCCCTTAACGAAAGAAAGGTGCAACGAGCGAACGAAAGCAAAGATGCGGCGAGTGAATGAAAGTAAAGATGCAACGAGCGTGGTGAGTCAGAAGTTCACAGCAAACTTGAAGGTGAGCGCGCAATGGAAATCGCTGAAAAGCAGATCCTTCACTGCGTTCAGGATGACAGTCTTTGTGGCGTGAGATGACAGAATTTATGGCGTGAGATGACAGGCTTTATGTGTGAATTGACGACTCTGCACACTTGAATTTGCAGATATAGCGTCTCGCAATGCGGGAAACATGGCGGGCCCAGTAGAATCCGGTGGGGTAAACCGGATATCTTATACACTGAAGCGCTGGGTGCATCCGCTTGGCAGACACCGCGACGCGCGAACTTCTCTATCCATATGACTATGAAGAATGCAGTGAACGATTTCCCCGAAGAGATTGCCGAATGGCTTGAAGCATTTGACGACGTCGCCGCCGATGGCGCAGGCCAGGGAGCCGCGCTGCTTGCGGCGCTCAGCGACCACGCGCGCACGCTCGGCGTCAGCAGCCCAGGCCAGTTCGTTACCCCTTACTGCAATACCATCCCGGTGGACGAAGAGGTTCCCTACCCCGGCGACCGTGAGATGGAGCGGCGCGTGGAAGCGCTGCTGCGCTGGAACGCCATGGCGATGGTTCACAGCCAGAACAAGAAAGATGCCGGCATCGGCGGACATATTTCGACGTATTCCTCGCAGTGCACGCTGTTGGAAGTGGGCTTCAACCACTTCTTCCACGGCAAGTATGGCGAGCAGCCCGGCGACTTCATCTACTTTCAGGGCCATGCTTCGCCGGGCGTCTATGCGCGGGCGTTTCTGGAGGGCCGCTTCGACGAGAAGCGACTGGGCAATTTCCGCCACGAGCTGCGCGGCGAGCCGGGGCTTTCCAGCTATCCGCACCCGTGGCTGATGCCGGACTTCTGGAACTTCCCCACCGTGTCCATGGGGATCGGGCCGCTGAATGCCATCTATCAGGCGCGCTTCATGCGCTACCTGGAGCATCGCAAGCTGATTGAGACGACGCCGCGCAAGATATGGGCCTTCCTGGGTGATGGCGAGACCGACGAAGTGGATTCGCTCGGCGCACTCAGCATTGCCACGCGCGAGAAGCTCGACAACCTGATCTTTGTGATCAACTGCAACCTGCAGCGGCTGGATGGCCCGGTGCGCGGCAACGGCCGCATCATCGACGAGTTGGAAGCTACCTTCCGCGGCGCTGGCTGGAACGTGATCAAGGTGATCTGGGGTTCGGACTGGGATGAACTTTTTGCCCGCGATACCTCTGGCCTGCTGCTGAAGCGCATGGAAGAGGTTGTGGACGGTGAGTACCAGGCCTACAAAGCCAAGGGGGCGGCTTATCTGCGCCGCGAATTCTTTGGCAAGTATCCCGAGCTGCTGGAGCTGGTGAAGGACATCTCGGACGACGATCTGATCCGCCTGCATCGCGGCGGCCACGATCCGTCAAAGGTCTACAACGCGTATAAGCGCGCTACCGAGCACACCGGCGGACCGACGGTGATCCTGGCGAAGACGGTGAAGGGCTATGGGCTGGCCACGGCAGAGGCTCGCAACGCAACGCATTCGGAAAAGAAGCTCAGCGAAGACGCCATGGCGTACTTCGTCAAGCGCTTCGATATTCCTGTCCCGCAGGAAGCGGCCAAGAACGGCGCATTCTTCCATCCGGGGCAGGACGCGCCGGAGATCCAGTACATGCAGGAGCGGCGCAAGCTGCTTGGCGGCTACCTGCCAGTGCGCGAGGTTCCCAAGTTTGGTTTCAAGGCACCCGCTCTGGACACGTTCGCGGAGTGGCTCGCCGGCTCCAAGGGCCGCGCCGTCTCTACCACCATGGGCTTCGTGGCGATCCTGCGCCATCTGCTCAAAGACCCGGAGATCGGCAAGCTGATCGTGCCGATCGTGCCGGATGAAGGCCGTACCTTCGGCCTCGAATCCGCCATTCGCCAGGTCGGCATCTACGCGTCAGAGGGCCAGAAGTATAAGCCGCACGACGTGGACATGCTGCTCTACTATCGCGAGGAGAAAGACGGGCAGATTCTGGAAGAGGGCATCACCGAAGCGGGCTCCATGGCTTCATTCACCGCCGCGGGCACGGCGTACTCCAACTATCACGTGCCCATGATTCCCTTCTACATGTACTACTCCATGTTTGGGTTCCAGCGCATCGGAGACATGGCGTGGGCGTTTGCGGATTCACGCGGCAAGGGCTTCCTGATGGGCGGCACGGCCGGGCGCACCACCATGCTGGGCGAGGGGCTGCAGCACCAGGACGGGCACAGCACCGTGCTCTCCGGCACCATTCCTACCTGCGTCACCTACGATCCAGCTTACGTGTATGAGCTCGCCGTGATCCTGCAGGACGGCATCCGCCGCATGTATGAAGAGAACGAGCAGATCTACTACTACATCACGATGTACAACGAAGACTATGCCATGCCGGAGATGCCGAAGGGCGCGGAGCAAGGCATTCTGCGCGGTATCTACAAGTTCAAGGCAGCGGAAAAAGGCAAAGCCTCGGTGCAGCTGTTTGGCAGCGGCACTATTCTGAACGAGGTCGTCCGGGCGCAATCCATTCTGGCGGAGAAGTACAGCATTGCTGCCGACGTGTGGAGCGTGACCAGCTACAACGAACTACGCCGCGATGCGCTCGACGTGGAACGCTGGAACCGGCTGCATCCCGCGGAAGAAGAGAACGAACCGTACATCGTGACCGCGCTGGCAGGAGCCAAGGGCCCGATCATCGCCACCAGTGACTTTATGAAGTCGATGAGCGATCAACTGGCGCCGTGGATCGATTTCACGCCGGAAGCAGCGGGCAAGCGCCGCCTGGTTTCGCTGGGGACCGACGGATTTGGCCGCAGCGACAACCGCGAGCACCTGCGTCGCCACTTTGAGGTGAATGCGGAATCCATTGTTGCCGCCACGCTCTCGAAGCTCGCGCGCGATGGCAGTTTCGACGCGAAGAAGGCGCAGAAGGCGATGGCCGATCTCGGCATCGACACCGAAGGACGCAATCCAGCGCGGTTCTAAAATTCCTCGCTCACTGAAGTGAGCGCAACCGGCAACATGAGAGGGTTTCAAAGCATGGCTGCACCGGCCAGGAAAAAGAAAAGCACCGCCCGCCGCACTATTCCAGCACCGCAGGCGCCCGCCGGCAGCTTTGAGAACCCGCTCATCCCGAATGCGAGGCTACAGGAGATCTACGTGTCCATGCTGCGTTCGCGGCTGCTTGAAACCAAGCTGACACCGGCAGCCCAGCGTCCGGCAGAAGCGACAGGTGCAGGGCTGCTGCTGAATCTTCGCAACGAAGACACGCTGCTCTCGACCACAGCATCGCACCGCATGCTCAAGGGCGTTGCACTAAAGCAACTCGTGCAGAAGCGCGCACCCCGCAGCATCGATCACGGAGCGCCCGCGCAGAACGTGCTGCCGTCAATCGCAGATACTACTGCTGCGCTCTACGCCGCACTCGGCGTCGCCTTCAGCTACAAGGCGGCAGCAGGAGCTGGCCGCGACAGCAACATCGTGTTGGCCTATACCGCCGACATTGAGGCATGCCTGGCCGCAGCACGGCTGGCAGAGTTGCACCGCCTGCCCATCCTCTTCATCCTGACGCACAACAGCAGCACACCCACCGCGACACTGCGCGCCCATCGCTATGCCCTTCCCGGCATCCCGGTGGATCGCGATGATGCCGTGGCGGTGTATCGCGTATCGCAGGAAGCGACTGCCCGCGCTCGCGCGGGGGGCGGCCCAACGCTGGTGGAATGCATGCGCTACCCGGTCGCGCAGAAGCAGAAGGCCGACGCCATCGCCACGATGGAACGCTACCTCACCCGCAAGGGCCTGTTTACCGCGGCATGGAAGCGCGCGCTTATCGCCGGGTTCCGCCGCGAACTAGCTGTGGCTACCATTCAGGCGCGAAAAGCAAAAAAGAGCTAACCCCTTAGACAGCAAAACTATATCGCCATTGCATCCAACCATTTACACTGAGTAACGCAATCCGTGGAGGGCACCCTCCCGTCTGGCGCGGGTACACTTTGCAAGTGAGGAGCCGTATGATTCAGCGTTCGGTCCGCAACATTTCCCTGGCAGGATTGATTTCCCTGGCCGGATTCCTTATCCCCGTGTCGTTGCCGGCCCAGACAGCTGCTTCGGCTGATACCCCGCCTCCCCCTCCGGCACCGGTCACAACGGCGGCTCCAGTACCGTCACAGCCGGTGCCTGCGTCACAGGTGCCGAGTCTGCCTGCATACCAGCACACTTCCCCCACTCCGGTCGACTCCCTGCCCAAGCCGGTCAAATCGACGTCTTTCTTCAGCCTCAACGCCTACAGTGCGCCCGCTGAATACCAGCCGCGCGAGCACTTCGGCTCGGTCTATATCCCGCTGGATAGCTGGGTCTATCCGGCCATGCTCCGGCTGTACTCGCTGGGATACCTGGATTCGCTGTTCATCGGGATGCGCCCCTACACGCGTCTAAGCGCACTGCATGCCATCCAGCTTTCGCAGGACGATATTGTGTCAGACGACGATCCACAGGCCGTCGCCATCCTGAACGACCTGCTGCGCGAACTGCAAACAGAAGTGCATCCACCGCAGACGGTTCTGGGCGCCATCGCGGGAGTGGATAGCGTCTATACCCGACTTCTCGGCATCTCCGGTTTACCGTTGCGCGACAGCTATCACATTGGCCAGACGCTGGTGAATGATTATGGCCGCCCCTATCAGCAGGGCTTCAACAACATCACCGGCTTCAGCGCGCTGGGCGAAAGCGGCCGCTTCTCGCTCTACGTCCGCGGCGAATACCAGCACTCCCCCAGCGCACCTGGCTACTCCTCTACGCTGGCCGCTCAACTGGCTAGCATCGATACCGTTACCGGCCCCATGCCGGCCACGATTCCGCTGGGCCCGCTGCTGGCACAAAACCCCTTCCGTCTGGTAGAGGCAAACCTTTCCGCGCACCTCGTTGGGCATGAGATCTCTTTTGGTAAGAGCGATGCGTGGCTTGGTCCGGCCTTCGGCGGAGCCATGTCATGGTCTAACAATGCAGAGAATATTTACTCCTTCCGCATCAACCGTGTGGAACCGCTGCATATTCCGCTGCTTTCGCGGCTCATCGGCCCCATGCGGTATGACTTCTTCGTGGGCAGCCTGAAGGGTCACACTACGCCCAATGCACCCTGGGTTCACGCAGAAAAGTTCAGCTTCCGGCCGAGTGAAAACTTCGAGTTCGGATTCCAACGGACGGTGATATGGGGTGGAGCAGGACATGAGCCCATTACCCTGCACACCTTCCTGAAGAGCTTCTTTGATATCAACGACACCACCTCTGCCGAGAAGTTTTCGCGCAATGATCCCGGTGCACGGTTCACCGCATTCGATATGTCGTACCGCCTGCCCTTCATGCGCCGCTGGCTCACCTTCTACACCGATTCTGAAGCGCATGACGACGTTACACCGCCCAGCGCACCGCGCCGCGCCGCTTACAGGCCGGGGCTGTATCTTTCTCATATTCCGCGCCTGCCACAGATGGACCTGCGGGTGGAAGCCGTCTCTACCGATCCCAACGTGAGCCGCAGCGTGGGAGGATCCTTCAACTACTTTGAAACGGTGCAGAGGGATGGCTATACCAACAAGGGCTTTATTCTGGGCGACTGGATTGGCCGGGAAGCGAAGGGCGGACAGGCATGGCTTACGTGGCATTTGAGCGGCAGCCAATGGATACAGCTTGAATACCTGAACAAAAAGACTCCCACGAACTTCATCCCCGGGGGAACCACACAGAACCAGTTCAAGGCTGAGACCTTCCTGCGCCTGCGAAAATCGATCGATCTGGATGCCTGGGTGCAGTACGAGGGCTGGAAAGCGCCCATCTACAAGCAAGGACTGCAATCCAATGTGGCAACGGCAGTTCAGATCACCTGGCACCCGGGGCTGCACACGACACACTGATATTCTGGTCTCAGTCTTGTAAGTTCGGTAAAATGAGTCTATTAAG
>JARLFX010000104.1 GCA_031296355.1 Acidobacteriaceae bacterium | reverse complement strand
GACCCGTAACAATATTGGGATTGAATCGATGGATCCAGATAGCGGTAGTCGAAAAATCCCCGATAATCCAGCGCTCCCCCCAGGAACTGAAAGACGCCCGAGAGCGGATAAACGAATAGAAACGCCGCCAGTGCGAGTAGGATGCCGAGATCTTCATGCCGGCGGACGCGGCGAACCATCTCAATAATTCCAATGGCCAGAAGGAACAATGCGGCCAGGATTGCAAGCGGAATTGGAATACGCACAGACCACTGGATTGTCGCCAGCATCCAGATCAGGGCACCCGACCACAGGAGGCGAGTAAAAACGTGCCTCGGCCGTGACGGAGATTGAGAAGAGTCTGTGAGGGGCATAAGGTTGTGCGGGTGAAATGTTGGAACAGGTTGATGAGGGAGTTTGGAGAGAATCGAGCCGGACAGCGGAGCTCGACCTGGCTGAATACCCTACTTGCCGGCGATAGCCAATTTCAGTTCAGAAAAAGATTGAACCAGTTCCACATTCCTCTTCGCGAACCTGGCCAGGAATATGCGGGCGCAGGCGGCCAGAAATCCGAGGAGCGCGAACATCAGCGTTTCGGAAACGCGTTGTGGCGACGACTTGCGTTCAGGGGGAACCGCTGCTTCCACGACCTGGATTACGGTAGCGTCCTTGGCCTCGTCCAGGCGCGCCGCTTCATATTGCCTGAACAGCAAATCGAAGAACATCTGCCTGTAGGTAAATTCTCTTTGGGCACGAACGTAATCCAGCCCGGCCTGCGGAACGTCTTTCAGCCCCATGTCGGAAAAGTTTTTAGAAGAGCCATTGTGCTCCATCTGGGCGGCCTCCGTTTCCAGCGCCGCAAGTTCCCGTTCCGCCAGTTGAACATTGGGGTTCTGGTCGGTTGAAAACGAGCGTAGCGACTGCAGTTGGACCCGTTTGTACTCGATCTCACCGTGCAGTCTTGCCAGGCTTGTGATCGTTGCGCTCGCCTGCGCATCAAGATGCACAAGCCCATGGGCTTGCTGTATGTTCTGGAGCGCCGTTTCCGCGGCCGACAGGTCGTTCTTTGCCTGCTTCATTTGTTCCTCAAAGAAGAGACGCCGCTTTGAGGCCTCCGTTACCGAAATGGTTTTGGAGAGAAGGCGCAGTTGCTCCGTATACGCATTCGCGATTTCCGCCGCGCGGTTCCTGTCCCTGTCCGTTGCGGATATGGAGATCATGCCGCTGCGTTCCGACACGATCATCGTATCCTTTTCAAGTTCAAGACGCGCGTCAGTCCGGTCCCTGCTGCGATAGACCTTTGCCAACTCAAGCTTGTCGATGATCGCGTCGGCTACGGGCCTGGACTTGAGAAGACCAATATAGATTGCGTTCGGGTCTTTGAGGCCAAATCCGCCTCCAGCTGCCGCAGCCGCCAATGATCCAGCTCCCGAGCTCGCCAGTTGGCTCATCAGCAGAGTGGCAGTCGATTGCGTCTGCTGCGGCGGCATGATGCTCGTGGTGGCGGTATAAAGCGTGGGCAGGCAAAGAGTGTACACGACCCCCAGCAAGGCGCCAATTCCAGTTGCGATTGCAACCAGTTTTTTTCGCCGGGCCAGCTCCGTCAGGAAACTCATCAACGCCATTCCGGGAGCGATATTGCGCTCTTCTAAAATTACCTCGCCTTGCGATGAGGCCGGCGGTTGGCTGTTCTGTATCTCTGCTTCAATCATTCTTTAAACCCTTAAGGCCGATAGGCCATGCTTCATGCGGTATTCATCGCGGCTCGATGCATGCCGCAGACAACTTCGATTGGCCTGGTTAATCCTGCTTCGATCCATCTTTCCGTTTTGGCCGGGAAGACACAAAGGTTCGTGCGTATCGATAAGCAGAAGAGTTCGTCGTCCATGTGTTCAGAGCGGCTCCGTTCGCATTGTTGACGGCGACGCCTGATCAGCGCAGCGCCTCGGTCACGGCGAACTCGGGCTCATCCTGAAGCTTGATCACGCGCTTCAACAGGTGAGTGCTGGGGCTATAGTCCTCCACGATCTCTTTGAGGGCGACAACGAGACGGCCCATATCGCGGACTTCGCAAATGTTACGGAGTGAATCGAGCCACGTGAGCATGTCGCTTTCCGGCATGCCGTTGCCGACAAAGATGCGAACTTTCTCGTGACCGGTTGGGATCGTGTCCTCCAGCAGTGTGCTCAGCTCTTCGAACAGTTTTTCGCCTGGGCGCATGCCCGTGAACTCGATCTTGATATTTTCATCCGGCCTGAGCCCCGAGAGCAAAATCAGGTTTTTGGCGAGGTCGACGATCTTTACCGGATGGCCCATGTCCAGAACACAAATCTGTCCGCCTTCGCCGATGGCCGAGGCTTGCAGCACCAATTGGCACGCCTCGGGAATGGTCATGAAGAAACGGCGCATGTCTGGATGCGTGACCGTAACCGGACCACCGGCAGCGATCTGCTTCTTGAAGATGGGGATGACGCTTCCATTCGATCCCAGTACGTTGCCAAATCGAACCGCCACATATTTCGTGCGGCCGTTCTGCAGCGCAAGCAGAATAAGTTCCGCGATGCGCTTGGTGGCGCCCATGACGCTGGTGGGGCGCACAGCCTTGTCGGAGGAGATCATCACCAGGTCCTCAACCCCGTACTCCGCCGCGGCTTCGGCTATATTGAATGTTCCAAAGACGTTGTTCTCAATCGCTTCGAATACATGCGTTTCCATCAGGGGCACATGCTTGTATGCCGCCGCATGATAGACCACCAAAGGCTTGTACTGGAAGAGCAACTCGTTCAGCCGTGCGCGATTCTGGACGCTTCCGATCTCCGGATAGAAAGGCACCTCGGGAAATGCCTGGCGCATTTCGCGGTCGATTTCGAACAGTGGCGATTCGGCAATATCGAAACCGACGATCCCCGCCGGGCTGAAACGGGCGATCTGCCGGCACAACTCGGAACCGATGGACCCCGCCGCGCCGGTTACAAGGACGACCTTGTTTTCCAACGTGCCGCGAATCAGATTTTCCTCGAGAACAATTGGAGTGCGGCCGAGGAGATCCTCCACAGCCACTTCGCGGATCTGGCCAACCAGGGCACAGTTCTCAATCAATTCGCCAAGCCCGGGCACGGTCTTGCATTCGACTCCCGCGGCGTGGCAGCGCTGCAGAATACTTGTCATCTCCGCACCGGGGGCCGACGGAATTGCAATCAGTATGACCTCGACGCTGTGCTGTTTGACAAGCGACGCGACGTCTTCGCCTCCTCCGAACACGGGCACGCCGGCAATGCGCATCCCCTTCTTCTCCGGCTGATCGTCGATAAAACCCACTACGCGATACGACAACTTCGGATTGTTCCGAATCTCCTTGAGCAGTGTGCTGCCCGAATCTCCCGCGCCGTAGATCAGGGTGTTTCTGCAGGGGACTTTGCTGCTCTGCGCATTTGAATTCGCTTCCTGCATCACCCGCACAGCCAGGCGAAGCCCGCTTGTGCCAAGAAAGCAGATCATCATATCGAGTACGTAGATGGATCGCGGGAACCCGGATGGCCCAATCGCGAGAATGAGGGCCATGCTCAAGGCCGAGGCGATCAGATTGCCCAGCGCGACCCGGACCACATCGACGACAGACACGTACTTCCACAAGCCGCGATCGAGCTTCCCTGCGCGAAACACGGCTATTTTGACCAGAATCCAAATCGGAAGCGCAAACGCCAGGCAGCGAAAGTAGGGCGGGGGCACGGCAAAGTCGAATCGCAACTGGAACGAGGCGATTGCGGAAGTTATAAAAACCCCCATCTGCAGTACCCACACGATGAGCCTGCGCCATGGCTTACGACCAATCATACATTCGTATATATTTCGCATTTTGCTACCTGATCCTCGAAATACTTGCGCCCGTTTGAACGAGGCGCT
>JARLFX010000103.1 GCA_031296355.1 Acidobacteriaceae bacterium | reverse complement strand
CTAGAATCTCAAGGGACGATTCTTGGCTTCAATGGCCAGCCGGGTTGGGAGTGGCCAATGTAGCCTTCACCGCCGCACCGCCGCTAGTAAACGACGGTGCTCATCGTGATCTCGTTCCAGATATCCTTGACGGTCCTCACCATCTCGATATGCCGGTCCGTGTAATAGGTGTGCAGCAGATGGTGAGCCTTATCCGAACACGGCTTCTCCAGGAAATCCTCATAGAGCGCCTGGACCTGAGGATTGTTGTGCGACTGACGAACTGCCGCCTTCTCATCGATGGCGAACATGGTTTCGCGGCGCTTCTGGGCGTGGGTCATATAGGCTTTCTTGGAACGCAGCGTACCGCCTCCGTCGACGCAACCACCGGGGCAGGCCATGATCTCGATAAAGTCGAAATCGGCCGTACCAGCGCGCACCTCTTCGACGATCTCGCGCGTTGCCTTGAGGCCGTGGCACATCGCCACCTTGACAAGGCCCACACCGTGGCCGAAATCGACCGTCGCCGAACGGCGCCCCTCGAATCCTCTCAACTGAGTAAGCTCGACCATCTTGAGTTCGCTGCCGGTGACGATCTTGTACATCGTGCGCAAGGCGGCTTCCATAACTCCGCCGGTGGTGCCGAAGATGGCGCCTGCACCGGAGTACGCGGACATATACGGATTGTCAAAAGTGGAAGGATCGAGCGTGGCCAGGTTAATGCCGAGGCGCTTAAGCAGGCGCGCAAACTCACGCGTGGTGAGAACAACGTCAACCTCAGGGACTCCATTCTCGGTGAGCTGTGCGCGCGCGCGTTCGTCTTTCTTGGCGATGCAGGGCATGATGGAGATCATGCGAATGCGCGCCGGATCAATGCCCATGCGCTCGGGCAGATAGGTCTTGGCAATCTTGCCCAGGCATTGCTGCGGAGACTTGGTGGAGGAGAGCAGGGGCAGAATATCCGGATAGTGTCTTTCGGCGAAGTTGACCCAGGCCGGACAGCATGAGGTGAAGGTGGGGCGCTTCTTCTCGTGAAGACGGCGCAGAAGCTCGGTCCCTTCCTCCATGATGACGACGTCCGCGGCAAAGTTGGTATCGAGCACGATGTCGGCGCCGATCTTGCGCAAGGCGCTGATGATTTTGCCTTCGACGTTGGTTCCTGCTGGCATTCCAAATTCTTCACCAAACCCTACACGGACGGCGGGAGCGAACTGAAAGACGGTAACGATCTCCGGGTCGTAGAGCATGTCGAGGACGGCCTCGGTCTCATCGACGGCGCCTAAAGCTCCGGTCGGGCAGACCAGTACGCACTGACCGCAGGTGACGCAGGTAGAGTCCTTTTGCGAGGTGCCGTAGTGCACCTCGACAGCGGTGCTGAGACCGCTACCGGTGATGGCGAGAGCGTCGACGGTCTGGAATCTGCGACAGATGGCCACGCAGCGCTGGCAGCGAATGCATTTGGCCAAATCGCGGACCATCGCGGGCGACGAACGATCCACCTCGCGGGCCGCGACACGATCAGAACTGAAGAATCGGTTGGTCTCCAGGCCCACATATTGTGCGACGTCCTGCAACTCGCAGTTGCCATGGCGTGAGCAGGTTGCACAATCCTGATGGTGATCGGCTAAAAGCAATTCCACTTGCAGGCGCCGCATGTCGCGCACCTTATTGGTGTTGGTGAGGATCTCCATTCCCTCGTGCACCGGAGTATCGCAAGCGGTAACGGCCTGGAATTTATCACGGCCGGGCATGCGCATTTCCACCAGACAGACACGGCAAGTTCCCGGAGCGTGGTCGATATCGCTCAATTCGCACAGGGTGGGTACGTGCATCCCATGGCGGCGCGCACAGTCGAGTATGGATTCACTGGCCTCAGCAACCAGTGGTTTGCCATTGATAGATATGTTGACCGCGGTGGCAGGTTCGACCTGCAGGAGGTTCGTCATTATGCTGCTCCTTCCGGAATGGGCTCACTGGTAATGACCGAGTAGATGCGGTAGCAGCGCATGCAGCGGCGAGCCTCGCGATAGGCTTCCTCCTGGCTGATAGCACCCTCAACTTCCTCGAACATGTGTTTGCG
>JARLFX010000102.1 GCA_031296355.1 Acidobacteriaceae bacterium | reverse complement strand
TTCTGCGAGTGGACCCGATCGTTCCCGTTGTCTGGCCGGTGAATGCCGCGGTATTGAACCACGCCAGGTAGGACGGATGGGCCAGTTGGGGATTGCCGGTCTGGTCAGGACGATCGGCGCTCACACCGGTATTGGTGCGCGGGGTAGCATTGTTTACCGTGAAAGGCATTCCTGTCTGCCACACATCGATGGCATTGAACTGCCAGCCCTTTGCCAGCAGAGCCTTCACGCCTGTGTACTTGTTGCCGAACGGAATCTTGTAGTTCAGCATCATCGCAAAGCGATTTTGAACATCCTGCTCGCTAAGCCCGTATTCAAGAGTCGACATCTGCGAGGGCACGGCGCTTGTGAAAAGACCACCCGCGGAGAAACCCTGTATATCGCCCATGGCCTTCTCCCAAGTGTAGTTGGCGTTCAGGTAGAGACCGCCGCCCATGTTCTTCTCGACTGTTCCCTGCAGCGAGTGGAAGTTCGAGAAGCCGTTGGATTCGATGTGATAGACCGAGGTCACATTGGGATATTGGTTGTAGAAGGGCCGCCGCGTGGTGTATGCGGGCGTCGTGACCGTGGAGGGCAGCGCCAGGTTTCTGTCCGGCGAGGTGCGCAGCTTGTGTCCCCACTCTCCCACATAGGCCAAAGTCAGCACGAACGTGCGATACTCCTGCTGCACGTTCAAACTGCCCTGTTCAATGTAGGAATTGCGGTAGTTAAGGTCCATACCACGCAGCGCGCCCGATGGGTTGGTGTACGAGCCCTGCACGGGCAGCGGAAGGCTGGTAAGGTTGGTAACGCTGCCGTTGGTTGGCGCGTAAGTGGTCACGTACGGAGCGTTGGCAAAAGGTACCGACGGTCCGGTGTTATCGCGGAAGAACACAATTCCATATCCGCCGCGAACAACGGTTCCCGGCCGCAGGTTGGCCGCGAATCCAACGCGAGGCGCCAGTGAGCGGTGGTCGGTATTGATCCCCGCTGTTTCCGAGGAGTTGACGCCGGCAACCAGAATTTTCGCCGAGACCGGATCGAATTGAGAAATGTTGTTTCCCAGGAACTTGTCTGCTGTCAGCAGATCGTATCGGATACCAAGATTCAAAGTCAGCTTCGAGGTTGCCCGCCAGTCGTCCTGCGCGTAGAAGCTCGGCTCCCAGGTGCGCGGATAGCGCGGTGAAAACTGCATCGAGCGCGAAGTGGTGTAAGGCAGCCCAAGCAACAGGTTGATCAGCGGAACGATGTTCGTGGCTGTTGTGCTTGTCGAGTTGGGGCTGGTTGTAAAGCCGAAGGCGCCGTCGCCAGAACTAGGTTGCTCGTTGTAGATTTGGCGGCGGATCAGAACTGCGCCGTACTTCAGCGTGTGCGAACCCTGGACCCGCGTCAGGCTGCCGCCGTACTGGTAGATGTTATCGCCGTCATACAACGGCAGCGACGCTGAATCGCCCAGTGGAGCGTAACCGGAAATCGTAAAGCTGGGAAGCGCCGATGTGAACTGATTGAAGTTCGAGTTAGTGATGCCCAGCGCATTGCCGGCGTTGGTTCCTTCGTTCAAGGGGTGTGAGATGTTCTTGATATACGTATAACCGGCCTTCAATTCCAGGCTCGTCTTCGGAGAGAAAACGTGAACGTAGTTCAAGATGAGCTGGTCGGCTACGTCGTTGGCCTTGCCAGGGTAAGAGACCGAACCACCTGGGTCAATCGGTCCGATGCCAGTGAAAGTAACGGCAGGCAGGCCGCTCGGCGTCAGGATCGCGACGTTGTTGTAGCTGAAGCGGGCAAAAAGCAGATTGTTGTCGTTGAACCGGTAATCGCCCCTGCCATCGACCGTGGTGCTGTAATACGTGGTGTTCGGGCTGTAGGTGTAGGTGTTGGTGCCTGAGTTCGGCGAAGGATACATCTTGAAGAAGTTCAATCCCGGCGCGACGATGCTCGCGCTCACGTTCGGTCCGCCCACGTCGGTAAAGTCGCCCGGATGCGCAACTTGGTAGGCCGTCGGCACGGTGTTCACCGTGGTATTGCCTTGTACGTAGCGCAATCCTTCGTAGTCTGCGAAGAAGAAGGCCTTATCGCGTCTGACGGGCCCACCCAGGCTGCCGCCGAACTGATTCTGCCGGTACTCGGGCTTGTTTCCTGTACGGGCAAAGAATGACCGCGCGTCCACTATGTCGTTGCGCAAAAACTCATACACCGAGCCGTGCAGTTCGTTGGTGCCACCGCGCGTAATGATGTTCACCACCGCGCCGGGGGTCTTGCCCACCTCGGCCGGATACAGGCTGGTTTGTACGCGGAACTCGGCAATCGCATCCACCGAGGGGCGAACGCCGATCGATCCGATGGTGCCTTCGTTATTGTCCACGCCCTCGATCATTTCGTTGTTCTGGGCGTCAGTCTGCGCGTTGGCTACAACGGACGATGCCTGGCGGCGGTCGTCCGGACGGGTGCCGGAAGCAAGCGCTGCCGGAGATCCCTCGTTAGCGCCCGCGGCCATGTCGGCCAGCAGTACAAAGTTGCGCCCGTTCAATGGAAGGTCCTGGACCTGCATCTGCGAAACAGCGGTACTCATCGTCGAGGTATCCGTGTCCAGAGCCGGAGGAGCGCCCGATACCACCACAGTCTGCGATACGCTGCTCAGCGTCAGCGTTACCAGCAAGCGCCTGCGGTCGCCACCTGCCAGAGGAATGTCGTTCACCTTGTAGGTGCTGAAGCCGTCTGCCTTCACCTGCAGCGAATAATGGCCGGGAAGCAGAAGCGTAAAGACGTATTGGCCAGACGCGTCGGACTGAACCGTGTGGCGCTCCTGGGTCTGCGTGTTGGTCAGTACCAGCTCGGCGCCCGGCAAAGCGGCTCCGCCAGCATCGCTGACGTTACCCAGTATGTCGCCCGTTGACACCTGCCCGTGTGATACTGCCGGTGCCCACAGGAACAGCGCCATACAGAGTGACAAGACCAGGAGAGGGCCAATACCGATGCGCAAGCTTGCGGACTGCAAGCCCACGATGAATTGGCGTTTGACTACCACTTCATGTCTTGCGTTCATACTTCCTCCTCAGAATTCCTCCGGTTAAGTGGTTTCTGCGCCAAAGCTAATGGAAAAGTATTGAGTAGAAGACACCTTTGGCCGCTCACCCCTCACGAAGGGAAAGTTTAGTCTTATATATATCTAGACTTCTGGAATGTCAACAAATGATTAACACCCTGGTTACCCTCTTCTATGCAAAAATCTGATTGAGAATGAAGATCTTTCCTGCCGTCCGCCTGCCGGAACACCCCCTCGCATACTCGCGCGACTCGTCCTATAACTTGTTTAAATTGAAAGAGTTTATAAACTTATCGCCGGGCGCTGCACCTGCGGTCTGTCTCACCGGCCTGCGTCGCCGGATCTGTCGGTCTGCGTCCCACCATATGAGACAATGCGCATTGGAAAACCCCAGTCCACCCTCTCAGGTTAGAGAGAAGCCAGACGGAAATATCCGTGCCGGCAACCTTCGAACCTGGCTTGGCATGACCTCGTAAAGGAATAAGGATGTCCATTCATTCCGCAGTCTTCGATTTTGACGGCACATTGCTCGACTCCAAGCCCGGTATTGTGAACTGCCTATGCGCGATCGGTTCTGCCTACGGCTTGGACACCCGTGGCATTGCCGACTGGATCATCGGCCCGCCCGCAGAGGTCTCGATCCAGAAGCTGATGCCCGACGCGAGCGAGGCCCTGCGCCGCGAGTTTCTGGCCGAGTTCCGCAAGAGCTATACGCTCCACGGCTGGTCCGATTGCTCG
>JARLFX010000101.1 GCA_031296355.1 Acidobacteriaceae bacterium | reverse complement strand
TTGAACACCGTATCGATGAAGTAGTTCAGCTTCCCGCCCAGCAGCATCACCGCCTGCCCAATGTGCAGCAGCTCGCTCGCGCTTTCGCCGATGATGTGGACGCCCAGGATCGCATACGTCTCGCGATGGAAGATCAGCTTCAGCCGCCCCGTCGTATCGCCGCGGATCTGTCCGCGCGCAATCTCGCGATAGTACGCCACCCCAACCTCGTATGGCACATCCTCTTCCGTCAGCTGTTCTTCCGTCTTGCCGATGAACGAGATCTCCGGAATCGTGTAGATGCCATACGGATAGTAGCTTGGGTTCGAGAGAATGCTGGTGTCGCCAAACGCCCGCGCCGCGGCCACGCGCCCCTGCTCCATTGAGACAGACGCCAGCGACGGAAATCCAATCACATCGCCCACGGCAAAAATGTGCGGCACCTTGGTGCGGAAATCCTTGTCCACCGGGATGCGCCCGCGCGCATCGGCTTCAATGCCGCCGGAATTTTCCAGGTGCAGCTCATCCACATTGCCCTGGCGGCCCACGGCGTAGAGCAGGGCATCGCCGGAGACGCGCTTCTTGCTCTCCAGGTTCGCCACCACCGTTCCATCCGGCAGCTCTTCCACGCTCTCCACTTCCTCATTTAGCCGCATGGTCACGCGCGAATCGCGCAGATGGTAGCTCAGCGCCTCCACAATCTCCTGGTCCGCAAACTCCAGCAGCTTCGGCCGCCGCTCGATCAGCGTCACCCGCACGCCCAGCGCAGAGAACATGCACGTGTACTCCACGCCGATCACGCCGCCGCCCACCACGATCATCGTCTTTGGCAGCGTGTCCAGCTCCATGATCATGTCCGAATTGATAATGCTGTGCCCGTTCAGCGGCACCTTCGGCGAAGTCGCGGGCTTGGTGCCCGTCGCGATCAGGATGTTTTTGCCTTCATACACATTCGCACCGCGCGAGTTGGTCACACGGATGTGGTGGGGATCGTCAAAGCTCGCCACGCCCACCAGCATGTCAATGTTGTTGCGCGAGAGCTGCGCTTCGGTCACATCGATCTCGGTCTTGATCACGTGTTGCACGCGGAAGGCAAGGTCCGCCATGGTGATACGTTCCTTCACCCGGTAGTTCATGCCATAGATGGATTTGTAGTTGTAGCCGGAGAGGTGCAGCACCGCCTCGCGCATCGTCTTTGACGGGATCGTCCCCGTGTTGATGCACGCGCCGCCCACCACTTCGCGCATCTCCACCAGCGCGACGGACTTACCCATCTTCGCGGCAAAGATAGCCGCGCGTTGTCCGGCCGGGCCGGAACCGAGAACAATTAGGTCGTAAGCAGCAACAGCGTTCATGCAGATGTCTACCGAATCTTGTGCATCGTTGGGGGAAGAGGGAAAACGGCAACCGTGGTTGGCCGCAGAAGCATGCGCTGCCTAAAAATTATCACAGCCCCTCCCGATGTCCCCCAAATCTTGTCATTCTGCCTGCCCCAATTCTTGCATTCTGAGCGTAGCGAAAAATCTCAAATCTCAACTCCCCCAAATCTGTCATCCCGAGCGCAGCCGAGGGACCTGCTTTTCGTTGATCGCGCCATCTAAACTATCCTCATGCTGCGTTACGCCATCACGGACCGCTCCACCCTCGCCGGCACTGAAACTGAGCGCTGCCAGGCCCTGCTCTCCCTCGTCCGGCAATGGGCCACGCAGGATATTGCCTACATTCAGATGCGCGAAAAGGACCTGCCGGAGCCCGAGCAGCTCGCCCTCGCCCGCGACATCCTGCAAATCCTCCATGCCGCCTCCAGCCCCTGTCGACTGCTCATCAACTCCCACGCTGGCATCGCTCTCGCCGCCGGAGCAGACGGCGTTCACCTCACCAGCGCCCCTGATGCCCCCACTCCCGCGCAAATCCGCGCCCTTTTTGCCCAGTCCAGCCGCCCCCGGCCCGTGGTCAGCGTCTCCTGCCATACCCGCGCAGACGTCGCCCGCGCCCGCGACCAGCAGGCCGATTTGATCCTCTTCGGCCCCGTTTTCGGCAAGACCCTCGCCAGCGAACTCGTCACCCCCGCCGCCGGGCTGGAAGCCCTCCGCGCCGCCTGCCTCGCCGCCGGAGCTGTCCCCGTCCTCGCCCTCGGCGGCGTCACCCCCGCCAACACTCCCGCCTGCCTCGCCGCCGGAGCCGCCGGAATCGCCGGAATCCGCCTCTTTGCGTCTAAATAGTTGACGCGCCCCCGCGCACTCCATACCCTTAGAAGAGACCAGCCATGCTCATTACCCCCATTCAGCTTCAGGACGAATCGCTCAGGATCGACGCGAGCTTCGCCCCCGGTGATATCGACTACGGCGAAATCGTCCGCCAGGCCGGCAAACTCCCCGTCCACGGCGAGGCCGACCTCATCACCGAGCACCGCGGCCCCAAGGAAGTGGTTTACGACATCCGCCTCCGCGCCGGATATGTGGGCAATTTTGAGCTGCTCTGCGCCCGCTGCGTCGAACCCGTCATCCAGCCGCTGAATCAGCAGTTTGACCTCATCTTCCGCCCCGCCTCCGCCGATGCCGTCACCGGCGAACACTCTATTACGCCCGATGACACAGAAATCGGTTATTATGAACAGAGCGGTTTGCTGCTGGAAGACGTGATCCGGGAACAGGTGCTTTTGTCCCTCCCTGATCGTGTTTTATGCCGGCCGGACTGCAAAGGACTTTGCCCGCGCTGCGGCCAGAATCTGAACCAGGAGGCTTGCTCCTGCGCTGCTGCTCCTGCAGATCACCGCTGGAATGCGCTCGCGGATCTGGCTGACAGGATTAAAAAGTAAAGCTGAACATCATTTCGCACCGGCCGCCCGTTATGGCGGCATCTGGTACTTGCGAATGAGTTCAGATTTTGAGAGGAAACTGCAATGCCTAACCCGAAACGGCGTCACTCCAAACAGCGTACCGCCAAGCGCCGCTCCCACGACTTCCTGACCCCCACCGTCACCTCTGAGTGCCCCAACTGCCATGAGCGCAAGCTGCCTCATCGTGCCTGCGCCAAGTGCGGCACCTACAAGGGCCGCGAAGTCATCGCAGTCAAGGAAGCGCAGTAACGCACTCATCGGTCGCTCCATGATTCCAGGTACGGGCACCAGCCATAGATCGGTTCGCTCACGCCTGGCCCAGTTGGGCCAGCAGTCTGCGGCCCCGGTTAATCTTCCGGTCGATAGTCCAGAGCGCATTGCCATCGTCCTCGATGCCATGGGCTCTGACAAATCGCCCGACCCCGAGATCGCCGGTGCCATCCTTGCATGCAAACTCCTCCCCGTCCGCGTCCTTCTCGTCGGACCGGAGGATGTCGTGCGTCCCGCCCTCGACGCAAAGCTGCGTGGCGAAAATCTTCCCATTGAAGTCGTTCATGCCAGCGAATGGATCAGCATGGACGACAAAGCCGCCAAGTCCGTCCGCAGCAAGCGCGACTCCTCCATGCGCGTCGGCCTCAAGCTCGTCCGCGAGAAGAAGGCCGCCGGCTTCATCACCGCCGGCAACACCGGCGCCGCCATGGCCACGGCCAAGATGGTGCTCGGCGCGCTCAACGGCGTAGACCGCCCCGCCCTCGGCACCGTGCTGCCCACCATCACCGGCTCGCCCTGCTTCCTGCTTGATGTTGGCGCCAACGTAGACTGCACGCCCGAAAATCTGCGGCAGTTTGCCGTCATGGGCCACATGTACGCCCGCAACATCCTCAAGCTCGCGAAACCCCGCGTCGGCCTGCTCTCCATCGGCGAAGAAGAGACCAAGGGCAACGCGCTCACCCACGAGACCTTCCCCCTGCTCAAAGACATCGGCCTGAACTTCATCGGCAACGTCGAAGGCCGCGACCTCTTCAACGGCCACGCAGACGTCATCGTCTGCGACGGCTTCGTCGGCAACGTCGCCCTCAAGACCTCAGAGGGTCTTGCCCGCCTGGTCCGCGAATCCCTGCGCGAATCGCTCATGTCCACTGTCACCGCCAAGGTTGGCGCACTGCTCTCGCGCCAGGCCTTCAACGAATTCAAAAAGCGCCTCGACTACTCCGAATACGGCGGCGCGCCCCTGCTCGGCGTCCGTGGCGTCTGCATCGTCGGCCACGGCTCCTCCAACGAGCGCGCCATCATGAACGCCATCCGCGTCGCGGCAGAGTACGCCCAGGCGGAGATCAACACCCAGATCGAAGCCCAGCTCGCAGCGATCGCCGCCCGCCCCGTCCCCGCGGAATCCGGCCTCGCCCCCGACCACAACGCACCACTGAATTAGCCCCTGCTCTCATGAGCTATTACTGTTGTCATGAACCACCACCATCGTCATCCTGAGCGTAGCGAAGGATCTCAGTATTTGTTTTTTGTTTGTCATCCCGAGCGAAGCCGAGGGACCTGCTTCTGTAGTTGCTGTTGCTTTTAGCATTGTCATTCTGAGCGCAGCGAAGAATCTGCTTTTCTCACGACGCGCCCA
Source organism: Acidobacteriaceae bacterium (assembly GCA_031296355.1). The sequence continues at coordinate 22,494 of JARLFX010000101.1, read as the reverse complement.
ATAAAATTGTTTGTCATCTTGAGCGAAGCGAAGGACCTGCTTCTGTAGTTGCTGTTGTAGTTGTTCTTGCTCTTGCTTTTCGCCGTCATCCTGACCCTTGAGCGGAGCGAAGGGGAAGGACCCCTGTAGTTGCTGTTGCTTTTGTAGTTGTTTTTAGATTTGTCATTCTGAGCGCAGCGAAGAATCTCAACCCTCTCCCGCGCCACCACCTTCGAAGGAAACCCCAATGTCAAAAAAGATCGCATTCCTCTTCCCCGGCCAGGGCTCGCAAACCGTCGGCATGGGCCGCGAACTCTACGAGAACCACCCCGCCGCCCGCGCCGTCTTCGAAGAAGCCGACGCCGCCCTCGGCTTCCCGCTCTCGCAGCTCTGTTTTGAAGGCCCCGAAGAAAAGCTGAAGCTCACCGAGCACACGCAGCCCGCCATCCTCACCGTCTCCATCGCCGCGCAGCGCGTGCTCGCGGAAAAGGGCATCACGGCGAGCTTTGCCGCCGGCCATTCGTTAGGCGAATACTCCGCCCACGTCGCCGCCGGCACGCTCACCTTTGCCGACGCAGTCAAGACCGTCCGCAACCGCGGACGCTACATGCAGCAGGCCGTCCCAGCCGGCGAAGGCGCAATGGCCGCCATCCTCTCGCTGCCCGCCGGTAAGATCGCCGAGCTCTGCGCCCAGGCCGCGCAGCAGACCGGAGGCATCGTCTCTGCCGCCAACCTCAACTCACCTGACCAGACCGTCATCTCGGGTTCAGTGAAGGCGGTCGAACTCGCCGCCGAACTCGCCAAAGCCGCCGGTGCCCGCCGCTCCGTCATGCTCGCGGTCAGTGCCCCTTTCCACTGCGCCCTCATGCAGCCCGCGCAAGACGCCCTCGCCGCCGACCTGCACACCCTGCCGTTCAACGCCCCAAAGATTCCCGTCGCTGTGAATGTGGATGCCGTGTTGGTGCAGGATAGCGATGCAGCCCGCGATGCCCTCATCCGCCAGGTCACTGGCTCGGTGCGCTGGGTCGAATGTATGCAGTTGCTCGCCGCGCAAGGTGTCACGCATTACATTGAAGTCGGTCCCGGCAAAGTCCTCTGCGGCCTCATGCGCCAGATCGACCGCACCCAGACCTGCCTCAACGTCGAAGACTCCGCCAGCCTGGAAAAGATTCTGGCCGCGCTGGCGGAATAAGAATTGAACTCCAGACAAGCTTGGTACCTATTGAGTCGATGCTTCTATTGCGAACTGAGCTGTATTGGTGCGCAGCCATATCCCCGATCCGTCCTGGGGACTCAAGGGGTCGTAGATTTCTATGTAAACGCTGTATTTCCCAGGTTTGCTCAGATCGTAAAATACAGTCAAATCGTATGTTTGATGGTCCAACGATCCGGGTGCGATTGACCGAGAAATGACTGGGCCATCTACTAGGTCCGGCCCATCTCCGGGACGAAAATCGCCATGACGATGGCGATTGTATTCTGTTTTAGGCGGTTCACCATCGTGCCCTTCAACGTGGATACGGTAGAGATCTGAAGCCGTTGAAAAGCCTATCTCCTGATGGCTTATGTTTTTAATTATCACGACAGCCATGGGCTTCTGACCCACGGGAACATGGTTCTTTTCAAGCGCAAGACTTACAGTGATCGAGGCCGATTGACTGGTCGGTGAAGCAACCTGAGCATTAAGGGACGGGTAATTGGCAGCGATCAGCATGATCAGTGTCACGGAAAGCGCAAGAGCGCGAAACTTTGTCATAGTATCTCTTCCTTTGAAAACCCACATGCTGACTGACAATTCTGCGGGTAACCCATGCACTCCAAACTATAAGCCGAAGTGGGACACCCGCGCAGAGTGCGAACGCTCCTGGGCGGGTGGCCCATACATCCAAACCACTGAATCGGGTGCCCCATTCATCGCGTACTTTGCGATGAGTGGGATATTCGCGAAGCGAACAGCTTCCGCCCATCTCCCCATCATCAACACTCTCCACCGCCGTCATTCCGACCGGAGCATCGCGGCACCTTGCGATGCGCAGCGGAGGAACCTGCATGCACAGCCGCCAGCGCCACCCATACTGCAAAAAAGCTCCTGCTGCACCGATTCATTTGTGATTCCTCAGCTTTGTTTGTCATTCCGAAGCGAAGCGCGCGGAATCCGCTTCTCGTTTTTGTCTTTGTATCGGGATTAAGCCCCCGGCTGGTAGCCTCGGGCTTTAGCCCGAGGGGAGTGCGGACTTTAGTCCGCACGGAAAAGCCCGCGCCGTCAGGCGCGCTCCTTGCTGCCGCAGGCCAAAGCGAAGCCGCAGGCGCAGCGAGCCTTTCTCCCCACCGACGCCATTTGCGCCATGAGCCGCACCAGGCTATCCATGCAACTACCGCGCGTCATCCATGAGCAGTCCACAAACCGTCCATAAAAAAACACGAAAAACCAAACTTTCTCTGGAAAGTTTGGCGTAGTTTCCATCCAAAATCGCTACAATTAATACAGGAAGTAAATTCCAGACGCACCGGGCTGTACCTCTAACCCGTTGCGAATGAAATATTTACCCGTAAATATCTTGTTTTCAAATATTTAGCCGCCATCATGTAGGCTAAGTACCTGCAAACAGGATATTTAGCATTTCAGGTGGGGAGGGGGTACCCCCCACGTAGGAAACGCTGACCTGCAGATTCAGTACGCCAGTTTCACCGGCGAGAAGCTCAACGTATCGTGCTTCGTTTCGTACAGCAGAAACAGCATGTCCGGGCTGCCGTTGATGGTCACGCCCACGATGATGCTGGAGTGGTCGCGGTGCGAGAAGTTCACCTTGTGCGAGTGGATCGGGCCGTAGTCGCTCTTGGTGGACCAGTCTTCGGTGAAGCGTTGCAGGCTGTAATCAAACTGCTGCGGATGCTGCTGCCACTCGGCATCGTTCATCCATATGCCGTAGGCCTTGTTGAAGTCGCCCGCTTCCACCGTGTTCAGAAATTTATTCACGCGCATCTCAGCTGGCACGTTGATGAAGAACCAGCCGTGGCCCATGAAGAATCCGCTCAGCGCAATAGCGATGATCAGCACCACGGCCACCAGCGAGCCGATAAAAATGTTTTTGGTCCGTGCTTCTTTTTTCGCGTCGTACTGTGGTGCATCCATCAGTGACATGGCGTTCTCCTTCGCTTAATCTCTGCTGAACTGTGTTTGCTGCTTCTCCGCGTGGCGTTCCAGCGCAAGCTCAATCAACCGGTCAATCAGCTTCACGTACGGCACGCCGCTTGCCGCCCACAGCTTGGGATACATACTGATCGCGGTGAATCCGGGCATCGTATTGATCTCATTCAGATAGATGCGTCCCGGCTTGCCCTTGCGCTCCGGCTCCATCAGAAAGTCTACGCGCGCCAGCCCCGCGCACTCGCACGCCTTGAACGCCGCGACTGCCATCTCGCGGATGTTCTTGCTCTCCGCCTTCGTAATCTTCGCGGGAATGATCGGCACCGAGCCCGCACTCAGGTACTTATCTTCGTAGTCGTAGAACTCTTTGCCGGGGACGATCTCGCCTACGACGCTTGCCTCTGGCGCATCATTGCCCAACACCGCGACTTCCAGCTCGCGCGCGCGCCCACTCTTGCCACCGATGCCTTGCTCGATCACGATCTTGCGGTCGAAGTCCGCAGCCAGGTTCATCGCGGCCTCTACCTCACCGCGGTTATGCACCTTGCTGATGCCGACTGACGAGCCCATGTTCGCCGGCTTCACAAACACTGGATACTTCAGCTTGCTCTCGATCAGCTTCGTGCAGTGCTTCGGATTCTCGCGCCATTCGGAACGCAGCAGCGTCACATGCTTTGGGATGGGCAGTTTGGCCGCAGTGAACAGGCGCTTCGCCGCGTCTTTGTCCATGCCTGCGGAGGAGCCCAGCACACCGGACCCGACGTACGCGATATCCGCCAGCTCAAAGAGTCCCTGGATGGTGCCGTCCTCGCCAAACGTGCCGTGCAGCACGGGAAACACCACGTCCACCCCCAGGGCGGCAGCAGGGTTCTGCGCCAGCGCCGTGCCAGTGCCCAGTAGCTTGCGCGAAGACAGCTTTTCACCCGCCAGCAGGGCCTTCGCATCTGACCCAAGCAGCCAGCGGCCATCTTTGCCAATGCCAATTAAGGTGACATCGTATTTCTTTGGGTCCATCGCCTTCAGAACCGACGCAGCCGAGAGAAGTGAGACTTCATGCTCACCGCTCTTGCCGCCAAACAGAACTGCAACCTTCAGCTTCTTCATGGCCTTCACTATTCCGCTGCAGACTTCTTCAGCAGGCTAAACGCGGCTGCAGCCTTTGCGCTTGCATTCTCTATCGACTCGTCCAGCTCGTATGCGATCTCCAGCGTGCCGGTAATGTTTGCGGGCAGTGCGCTGATCTTCTGCATCGCTTCTGCCCAATCTACGCTGCCGGTCTCCGGCGTAGCCAGCGGCCACAGGTGCTCATCCTTTGCAGTGCCGTCTTTCGAGCCGTGATTGTCGTGCAGGTGGAGCTGGCAGATGCGCGGCCCCAGAATCTCAATGGCGGCGGCGACGCCTTCATCGGTCAGGTTGGCGTGGCCGATGTCCAGGCAGACGCCAACGGTATTGAAATGGCCAACGCGGAGAATCTCCAGCAGGTTCGTGGGCGTGGCCACGTCGTTCTGCAGGTTCTCCAGGTGCAGCTTCACGCCGAGCGGGCCGGCGAACGCCTTCAGATGCTCGATGGCGGTCAGGGAATGTTCCAGCTCGCGGACGCTCCAGGTGGCATTCTTGCTGCCGAGGTGGATCACCATAGACTCCACCGGGATCTGCTCGGCCACCTCCAACGCGCGCTTCACCTCGTCCATGGCGTCGATGCGGCGGGACTTCTCCACATCGATCAGGTTCACTGTCGGGCCGGACTGGCGGCTCCATTCATTGTCCGCAAAAAGTGGCTGATGCAGCGTAGCGCTTACCGGGTTGGAGCGGAACCATGTGCCGATGTCGCGTACGGCGCTGCGATCGGTGTAGTCAAAGTGGGGCCGGGCGGCGAAGAGCTCGATGGATTCAGCACCGCCATTGCACATGGCCTCCAGGTGGCCGGGGTGCAGCCGGTGCTGCAGGAACACGTGAGTAGAAATACTATGCCGCATCTGGTCAGGATAAACGCTGCGGCGGATTGGAGATAGTGCATTTGCCGGTTCAACCTGCTGCGTAATGCCACTACAATCGTGAATGCTATGTCTACGCGCGTTCGTTCCTATTGCAAGATTAATCTCGGGCTGGCCATTGGGCCACCGCGCCTGGATGGTTTTCACGCGCTGACCACGCTGTATCAGACGCTGGCCTTGCACGATGTGGTCACGGTGGCCGCGACGCCGGCATCGCAGACCAGCATCACGCTCACCTCCAATCATCCCGGTGTCCCCACGGACGAGCGCAATACCGCATGGAAGATGGTGGCAGGTGCGCTGGAGATGCTGGGGGTGACGGCCAGGGTCGAGATCGATATCCAGAAAAACCTGCCAGTGCAGGGTGGACTGGGCGCAGGTTCAGCCAACGCGGCGGCGGCTCTGGTTGGGTTGGAATGCGAACTAAACAAAGAGCTTAGCGCTGATCAGCGACTGGGATTGGCGGCGCAGGTGGGGTCGGATGTGCCGCTGTTTCTGCTGGGCGGGGCGGTGCTGGGGCTCAACCGGGGCGAAGAGGTCTACCCACTGCCGGATTTTGCGGAGACGGTGTGCCTGGTGATTGCGCCGGCGCTGGGGGTGTCTACGCCGCAGGCCTTCCGCGACTGGGATGCCCAGTTTGCGGGCGCAGAATCGACCTTGAACGCGGCTTCTGATAGACTGAAAGAGTTGAGTCGAGCTCTGGCAATCACATATGCCGAGTCTGGCGCATCCGGTGTCTTTCGCAATGGAAGCGATTTGCGTGAAGACCTCGCCGGGGATACCCTCCTCGCGCTTGTCCGCACCGGGATCGAAAACGACTTTGAAAAGGTCGTCTTTCCTCAGTATCCCTCTCTGCGTGAAATCAAGCGTCAATTAGTGGGTAGTGAATCCGGCAGTTCGGCAGTGTATGCCGCGCTCTCCGGATCAGGTTCGGCACTTTTCGGGCTTTACCGCTCGATGGAAGATGCAGAAGCGGCTCAACAGCGCGTTCTTGGTAGTGCGCCGGATGCACAGGCTTTTGTAACAAAGACCTTGCCTCGCGCCGCATACTGGGGCAGCATCTTCGCATAGGACTTCGCGACCGGCACGAGCCGGCACGGACACTGGGCGATCGACTAATGGTAGGTCAAGTGCCTTTGACGCACTTTGTCTAGGTTCGAATCCTAGTCGCCCAGCCATTATTCGACGCGTGATGCTGCGGCAGGATTGCAGCCATAACGCGAGCAACTTAGGGATCTTGGATTTTTGCAGCAACGTGCAGGAAGAAGATTAGAAACGCCGCGAATGAAGCGGATGGATGTTTTGAAGGAACAAGCGCCGGGACAGTACGACCGCCCCGGTAATACCGCAGCAGGAACTACCAAAGCCAACCAGCTTGGAGGGTTTCACGTGAACAACAACGACACGACTGCAGTTCTTTCCCCTATTTCAGAACCGGCTGTAGCTTCTACAACGGAAGCGCAGCCGGCTCAAGATTCTGCCGAAGCGCAGGCCGCGAAACTTGCCGCGGATAAATCAGGCAAGCCTGCCCCGGAGAAGAAGCGCACCGGGCGCATGACGGATCCAAAGCGCTTCAAGATTTTCTGCGGAACCTCGAACGTCGCGTTATGCGAAGAGGTCTGCAAGTTCGTCGGGGTGCCGGTGGGTGAGACCCGCCTACAGCGTTTCGCTGACGGAGAAGTTTATTTTCAGCTGCTCGAGAACGTTCGCGGTGCGGACGTCTTCGTGATTCAGCCAACATGTTTTCCGGTGGACCAGCACCTGGTTGAGTTGCTCATCATGATCGATGCGCTCAAGCGTGCTTCTGCCGGGCGCATCACAGTTGTGATGCCGTACTACGGATATGCGCGGCAGGACAGAAAAGACCGTCCGCGTGTAGCCATCAGTGCGAAGCTGGTTGCAGATTTGTTGACCACTGCGGGAGCGAATCGCGCCCTGCTGGTTGATCTGCATGCAGCGCAGATTCAGGGGTTCTTCAATATCCCGGTCGACCATCTGTTTGCCAGCCCGGTGCTGGTGGGTCACTTCCGGGAGATGAAGCTGCCCAACCTGACGGTGGTCTCACCCGATGCCGGTGGCGTGGAGCGTGCTCGCTTCTTCGCCAAGAAGATGGAAGCTCCGCTTGCCATCGTCGATAAACGGCGCGAGGAGATGAACGTCAGCGAGGTCATGAACGTGATCGGCGATGTAAAGGGCCGCACATGTCTCATCCTCGACGACATTATTGACACGGCAGGCACGCTGGTGAAGACCGTCGATGCCCTGCTGGCGGAAGGTGCGCTGAAGGTGTATGCATGCGCCAGCCATCCGGTGCTTTCGGGTCCGGCCATTGAACGTATTGCGGCCTCACCGCTGGAGCAGTTGGTCGTTACAAACACAATTCCCTTGCAGGAAGAAGCAAGGAAGTTGGGCAAGATCAAGGTGCTTTCCATCGCCGGTCTTCTGGGCAGGGCGATTGAGAGCATCCATATGGAGACCAGCGTCAGTACGCTCTTCAATTAGAGCGGCAGTCACCGGGTCCATCGCAAGGCGGCAGCATGCGCTCAACGCATCTGCAAAGGGAGCGAAGGCTCATCAACGAAATCAGCGCGCAAGCGTTGTTAAAGTTGAAGCCCCGTGCCCGAAAGGAAGAACAACATGGCAGCACAGGAAGCAGTTACCATCGTCGCAACTCCGCGCGAGGGCCGGTTCAACAAGAACGCGGCGCGGCGTGTACGTGTTACCGGCAAGATTCCCGCCGTTGTGTACGGTGCAGGCAAAGACGCAATTGCCGTTACCGTTGATCCCAAGGCGATCATCAAGATTCTCCACTCTGAGAGTGGACACAACACCATTTTCGATCTCGATGTGACCGGCAACGGCACCACCAAGGTCATGATTGTGGACTGGCAGTATGAGCCGATCAAGAGCTCTCTGCTGCACATCGATCTGAAGCGGATCGCGATGGACAAGACGATGCGTGTGCATGTGCCGATCCAACTGGTAGGCAGCGCAGTGGGCGTGAAAAACCAGGGCGGCATTCTGGAGCACGTCATGCGAGAAGTCGAAATCGAGTGCTTGCCCGGCGACATTCCGAGCCATCTCGATGTGGACATCAGCGGCCTGGAGCTGTACGGCTCCATCCACGTCTCTGATCTTCCGCACTCCGGCTCCATTAAGTACCTCGGCGACGAGGATGCGACAGTTGCGCACATCACTGCAGTCAAGGAAGAAGTGGTTGAGACTCCTGATGCAGTGGCTGCTGCAACCCCGGCTGAGCCGGAAGTGGCGAAGAAGGGCAAGCAGGACGAAGAGCCTGCTGCTGACGCGGCGAAGAAGTAAAGCGGAAGGACGAGCACGTGAAACTGGTAGTCGGTCTTGGAAACCCCGGAATCGAATACCAGTTCACGCCGCACAATGCAGGCTTTCTCGCGGTGGATCGCATCGCAGAACGCAGCGGAGTGCAGCTCGCCAACCGCAGATGCAAGGCGTTGACTGCAACCGCGCGTATTGCAGGGCATGAAGTTCTACTGGCAAAGCCGGAGACCTTCATGAACCTGAGCGGCAATTCGGTGGTGGCGCTGCTGAACGAGTTTGAACTGAACGCGTCAGGCGACCTGATTGTGCTCTATGACGATCTGGCGCTGCCGATGGGAAGCATTCGCATCCGCGAGCGCGGCAGTTCAGGCGGGCACAACGGAGTGAAATCCATCTCCGGCGTGCTGGGTACGGAAGAGTGGATTCGCATCCGCATCGGCGTGGGTAAGCAGACGCCAACGGGTGAGCCGGTTCGGGCCGGCGGCAAGGATTATCTGCTGTCTCCCATGCGCAAGCAGGAGCTGGCAGTGATGGATGAAGTGCTTGACCGTGCAGCGCAGGCGGTTGAGGCGGTGCTGGGCAACGGTGTCCGCATCGCAATGAACGAATTCAATGGCGGGCCGAAAGACCAGCCGGAGTAGCAAACGAAAGAATTATCTTCCACGCTGGGTGCGCAGAGCAGACGCGCACACGGTGCGAACCGAAAGTTCGCAGAAAGAGAAACACATGAACCGCGTTTATGAAGTGATGTTTATCGTCCGTCCGGACGCAACCGAAGAGGACCTGGATAAGCTGATCGAAGGCTTTTCCGCTAACGTAACCGCCGGCAATGGCGAAGTGCAGTCGGTTGAGAGGCTCGGCCGCCGCCGCCTGGCCTATACCGTGCGCAAGTTCAACGACGGCATCTACGTTTTGCTCACCATTGGCGCAGACGGCAAGCTGATCGCTGAAGTGGAGCGCCGCCTCCGCGTGACCGAGTCGGTGATCAAGTTCATCACCGTCCGCATGGACGAGGAGCAGAAGCGCCTGGCGAAGAAGAAGGCCCTGCGCGACTCCAAGGTGAAGCGTAGCGCGCAGCCGACGTTCGCACCGGCATCTGTGCCGGCACCGGCGCCTGCAGCGGAAGCAGCAGCACCGGCTGAGACAGAAGCTCCTGCCGCAGTTGCGGCTGAAGCCGCCGTCTAGTGAGATTTGCAGCGCGCCGTATTGGCGCTGCATAGGGAACCACAACCGCAACACACGCCTCTATTGCGCATCGCAAGCGATCGCACAGTATTCAGAGAGCTCAAAGCAGTTCTGGGGCGCGGGTTGCAGAGAGAAATAGAGAGAGGGAAACATCATGGCTGACGAAACAACAGCAACACCCGCAACTCCTGCCGCAGCGCCTCAGAGCACTGGCGGCCCATCCTCCGGTGGTCCGTCTTCCGGCCCGCGTGGCCCGCGTCCTGGTGGTCCTGGCGCAGGCGGTCCTGGCGGTCGCAAGTTCTTCCGTCGCAAGAAGGTCTGCAAGTTCTGCACGGAAAAGATTGACGCGATCCCGTACCGCGACGTGCGCCTGCTGCAGGGCTTCGTAGCTGAGCGTGGCAAGATCGTGCCGCGCCGTCTGACCGGCGTCTGCACAACGCACCAGCGCCAGTTGAGCGTTGCCATCAAGCAGGCTCGCAATATCGCGCTGCTGCCGTTTGCCGCACGCTTCTAGTTCGTACACATTTTCGCGTGAGTGGCTCAAGCCATGCACGCACACAGGATCGGAGAATTGCAATGGAAGTCATTCTGAAGGAAGACATTGAAAAGCTGGGAAATCGCGGCGACGTGGTGAAGGTGGCTGATGGCTACGGCCGTAACTACCTGCTGCCGCAGCGGCTCGCGATGGAAGCGACCGTGGCGAACAAGGCCGTCATCGAGCAGATGAAGGCATCGGCAGTACGCAAGTCTGCCAAGGAGAAGGGCGAGGCCGAACTTCTGGTCGAGCAGATTCAGGCCGTCGAACTCGAGTTCGAGCGCAAGGTTGGCGAGAACGATCACATCTTCGGTTCGGTTACATCCGCCGATGTGGCGCACGCGCTTGAGGCGAAGGGCTTCAAGATCGAGCGTCGCAAGATCTCGCTCTCAGAGCCGCTCAAGCAGCTCGGCGAGTTCGAGGTGCCGGTCAAACTGCATCGTGAGGTTACTGCGCGCGTGAAGGTTGTCGTGAAGAGCGACGGCAGCGAGCCGGTGGTTGCTGTTGCGAAGGTCGAGGACGAAGAGGTTCGCGGCACCTACGCAGGCAAGTTCGACGACGAATAGTCGCCTTGGCAAGAACGAATAGAAGCGCTCAGAATCTCACAATAAATGAGAGTCTGAGCGCTTTTTGTTGCTTGGCCCGGCATGGGATTTGCTCCCCCGGCACCTCGTTGGATTACGATGAGGTGTGCGCAATTTTGTAAGAATTATCGGTTTTTCTCTTCTGCTACCGGCGTTTAGCTCTTTGGTGGCGCAGCAGGAAGCGCCGGTGCGACCAGCGACAAGCGGTATCATTGCGGGTTCGGCTGATGCGCGTACTCCTGCGGAGACGATAAGCAGCGCTACGGGTGATCCCTCGCTGCGTCCGCCGCGGACACGACCACAGATCGGAGTGGCGCTGGGCGGTGGTGGTGCGCCGGCACTAAGCGAGATTGGCGTGCTGGAGTGGTTTGAAGAGCACCATATTCCAGTGGACCGCATTGCCGGTACAAGCATGGGATCGATGGTGGGCGGATTTTACGCCACCGGGCAAACTATTCCAGAGCTTAAATCGGTGATGACAGCGACAGTATTCGGTCAGGTCTTCAGCTTCGGCTCATCCTACAGCGCACTCAACTACCGACGCCGCGAAGACGCGCATGATATGCCTAACGGCTTTACGATTGGTCTGCGCCACGGTATTGCACTGCGCAACGGCGTCTTCTCCGATATAGGCCTAAACCAGTTTCTGGCTCGCGAATTCATTGATTATGGTGACCGGACAAGCTTTGACTCGCTGCCGATTCCATTTCGCTGCGTGACGACCGACCTGAACGATGCGCGGAGCGTGGTCTTGTCGCAGGGCTCACTGCCGAATGCCGTACGTGCTTCGATTTCAATCCCCGGAGTTTATCCGTCGGTCGTGATCAACGGGCATAGCTACGTGGATGGAGCGGTGCTGCAGAATCTTCCGGTGCAGGCTGTTCGCGACATGCAGGCGGACGTGGTGATCGCCGTGTCGCTGCCGTTGGGACCAGCCACAGAGTCAGCATTAGCATCGCTGCCCGGCGTGCTGCAGCGGAGCCTTTCCGTCGCCTTCGAAGGGTATGAGCGCGCCTCGCGTAAGCAGGCGGACGTGCTCATCACGCCAGATGTCTCGAAGTTTGGAGCTACGGATTATCTGAAGACGGAGGAGCTGGCGAAGGTTGGTTATGCTGCGGCAGAGAAGCAGAAGGCAGCGCTGCTGAAATATGCGCTCAGCGATGCAGACTGGCAGCAATACCTTGCCGTACGCCGCTCGCGGATACGCGGCGTCCCCGGCAATATAAAGGCGGTCATTATTGAAGCGCCCAATACCGCAGTACAACGCGCGGTGGAACAAGATTTTCGTGGTGTGCAGGGAGCCCCGTTGGATACAGCGAAGATCGAGTCGCTGCTGGATGACGTTCGCAGCGATGGGCGATATAGCGCTGACTACAGTGTCGATTATGCTGATGGTGATTCGAACCGTCCCACGATCAAGGTGAGGGTAAAGGACAAGCCCACGGGCCCACCGTTCCTGATGATGGGTTCCAATTTTATTGCGGAAACAGGCTCTATTACGCGGTTCACCCTGCAATACCGCTTACTGGATCAGGATTTTGGCGGCTACGGGTCGGAGTTGCGGACGATCATCGCAGCAGGAGCAATGACACAGTTTTCCAGTGAGTACTATCGGAAGCTGGTGAACCACAATATCTTCATCGCACCCCGGCTCGACTTTATCCGTATGCCATACAACCTCTATAGCGACCAGATACGAATCTCCGAGCGCATCAACCAGAACGCAGGCGGCGGCGTGGATATGGGGTGGTCTAACGGCAAAACCCAAGAGTTGCGCACGGGTTGGATGAGCGGCTATCGCTATTGGGAAAAGGTCATCGGCACGGATGGTGAACCGGAATACAGCGGTGGCTGGCAGGCGGTACGAGCGCGTTACGTGTTTGATAACGAGGATCGCGCGCTGGTGCCGCGCTTCGGACTACGCAGTGTCACGTCAGTGGGATATCTGTACAAGGCCGTGGGTAGCGAGAGCGCACCGCAGATTACTACGAAGTTTACCTTCTCCGTCCCTCTTCACAAGCGGGACATCTTCGGTTTTAGCGCGGATGCGGGCACGATGCTGCACCGCCGTGTTTCGCAGCCGTTTCTATATACGCTGGGCGGTCCCAGGCGGCTCAGTGCGTCTGCGGTCGACGAGTATCGCGGAACGGATTATTTCACCGTGTCACCGGGCTACCTGCGGCGCCTGGCCCAGTTGCCGCAACCGCTGGGGCACAGTATTTATTTTGTTGCTGCGTATGAGGCAGGGCAGATGCGCTCTCCGTATGTACCAACGGTCACGCGGCAGGATGGCTATCTGGGCGTGCTGGCAGAGACGCCTATCGGCGCCATCACCTTCGGCACGGCGGTTGGTGATGCCGGGCGCAGAAAGCTCATCTTTACGCTAGGTAGAGCATTTTAGCGGTGTGGTGTTAGCGACCTTCCGCCAGCCGCGATGCCAGACGGTCCGGCAGGCCGGCTTCCAGAATGGCTTTTTGCGCTGCGGCTACGTCATACGGAACGCGATGAAACACCAGCTCTGCAGTTGCATCGTCGTATACGGCAAAGGCTGAACGCCAGTCGAAATCGCGTGGCTGGCCAACGGAGCCGGGATTGATCAGGTAGCGCATGCTGCCGTCCATCTTCAGGGTGATGCGCCACTGCACGGCTTGCGTTGGATTGTTGTAGCGCGGTGTAAGCTCCGTCCAGTTGCGGCCATTGCTCGCAAATCCGCCCTGAACATGCGTGTGCCCGAAGAAGGTGATCAGGCCCCGCTGCGAACGCATCACGTCAAATGCCTCATGGATGCTGGTGAGGTACTGGTCCTCGTCCAGAGGTGAGCCGTGCACGCACTCAGCCGTGCTGCCTGGGGGGAAGATGGGGCCTTGCGGTAGATTGCGCAGCCAATCGCGGTTCTCTGGGGTAAGTTGTTCGCCTGTCCAGCGTGCAGCGTATGCAGCAATGGGGTTGAAATCCTCTCCGGTATGCAGGCCGCTGCTCACGCGATCGTGATTGCCGCGAACGTGTAATGTGCCGAGCGCACGCATGCGGTCGATGACCTGGTTTGGATAGGCGCCATATCCTACCGCATCACCCAGGTGCCATATCTGGTCGTAGCTGCCGTCTGTTATCGCCAGCACGGCTTCCAATGCGTCGAGGTTGCCGTGGATGTCAGAGAGAATAAGTGCGCGCATTGGATTCTGATGGAACTCGTCGAGGCAGCAGCCACGCCGGGTCTCCCAATCTTAGCCGAAAACACGGCCCGTCAGGCAGAAACCGTGGCCAGCGGAAGATCACGCCGGGTTTGCATGGTGGGTACCGCGGCCAATAGGCTGCGCGTGTAAGGATGCTGCGGCGCGTTGAAGAGTGTAGCCACTGGCGCCTCTTCCACAATGCGGCCGCGCTGCATTACGGCCACCCGGTCTGCGGTCTCAGATACGACGGCGAGGTCGTGGGAGATAAAGAGCATCGCCAGGCCATGCTGCTGGCGCAATTTGCGCAGAAGAGCAAGTATTTGAGCCTGCACCGTAACATCCAGAGCGGTGGTCGGCTCATCCGCTATCAGCAGGCGGGGGCGGTTCACAATAGCCATGGCGATCAGGATGCGCTGGCGCTGGCCGCCTGAAAACTGGTGCGGATAATCGCGCAGGCGGCGTTCGGCATCGGGCAGAGCGACCTCCTGCATGGCGGCGAGTACGCGTACGCGAAGTTCGCTGCGTGAGATTGCGGGATGGTGGGCGCGAACTGCCTCTGCAATTTGTTCGCCGATGCGCATCACCGGGTTGAGGGCCGTCATTGGCTCCTGAAAGATCATGGCAATATCGCGGCCCCGGTGGGCGCGCATCTCGGCATCGGTCAGCGCCAGCAGGTTGCGATCATTGAAGCGGATCTCTCCTGTTGTGTGCGCATTCGGAGCAAGTAGCCGCATGATGGCGAGCGAGGTAGCGGACTTGCCCGAGCCGGATTCGCCAACCAGGCCAAGAACTTCGCCGGGTGCGATGCTGAAACTGATGCCGTGCACCACGGGGCGAGCGTCTGCCTGCGTACGGAAGGCGATGGTGAGGTCACGGACATCAAGCAGAGGAGCCACATGCTAAAAATACAGGGAATAGGGATCGGGGAATAGGGATTAGGGAAATACTGCGGCATATACTTTGGTTATGGCTTCGCATCTGGACAAAATCGTGGCGCATACGCGAGAGGTGGTGGCAGCGCGGAAGATTACCGCGGATATTGCCGCGCTGGAACGGGGTGCGCGCGCGCATGCTCCGCGTGGATTTGCGCGGTTGCTGAAGCAGTGTGCGGCGAGCGGGCCAGCGATTATCGCTGAGTTGAAGAAGGCGTCGCCATCGAAGGGCATGATTCGCGAAGACCTGGACGTGCCCGAGCTGGCGCGACAACTGGAAGCGGCCGGGGCCGCAGCGCTGTCTGTGCTGACAGAGGAGAAGTTCTTTCTTGGCAGCCTGCGGAATATGGAGCGGGCATCGTCCGCGGTGAAGATTCCGTGCCTGCGCAAAGACTTCATGGTGGACGAGTTCCAGATGCTGGAGGCGCGCGCATCTGGCGCGGATGCGATTCTGCTGATTGCGGCTTCACTGACAGACCGTGAGCTGAGATTGTTGCGCAATGCGGCACGCGCCATGGAGTTGGATATTCTGTGCGAGGTTCACAATCGCGAAGAGCTGGAGCGCGTGCTCACCCTGGATTGCGATGCGTACGGCGTGAATGCGCGCAACCTGAAGACGTTTGATGTGAGTCTGGATGTAAGCCTGGAGCTGCTGGCCATGCTGCCTGCGGATGCGGTGCGGGTGGCGGAGAGCGGGATCCATACCGCGGCCGATCTGCAAAAGCTGCGCGCGGCGGGGTACGATGCATTCCTGGTGGGCGAATCGTTGATGCGGCAAGCGGTGCCGGGCGATGCGCTGCGTGCGCTGCTCGGTTCTGAGCCGGTGAGGGCGTAACTATGTTCGTAAAAATCTGTGCCAATACGAATCTTCACGATGCGCAACTGGCGGTGGACGCTGGGGCGGATGCTGTGGGCTTCGTCTTCGCCAAGAGCTCACGGCAGATGACGGCGGCGCAGGTTGCGGTGATCACGCCTGCGCTGCCTGCGGCCACTAAGAAGATCGGCGTCTTTCACGCGCGGACGGCTGCAGAGATTATCCACGACGTGCATGGCGCGGGATTGACCGGAGCGCAACTGCACTTCGCGTTCGACCCAGAGGTAGTGGCAAAGCTGCGTGCGGAGTTTGGCCCGGAATTCTTCCTTGTGCAGACGCTGCACTGGGTGGTGGATGGGGATGCAGACGCGGCAGAGAAGGCGTTCCGCGAGCAACTGCGTGCGGTGGTGAAGGCCGGCGGCGTGGATGCGATTCTGCTGGACGCGAAGACGGCAGCTGCCAGCGGCGGGACGGGCCGGAGCTTTGATTGGAAGCGCGCGCGCTCGGTGCTGGCTGCTGAAGCTGGCGGCGTGAAGGTGATTGTGGCAGGCGGGCTGACGCCGGAGAATGTAGGCGAGGCGATTGCCGCACTGAAGCCCTGGGGCGTGGATGTGGCCAGCGGAGTGGAGTTTGCGCCGGGGATGAAGGACGCGAAGAAGGTTGCGGCATTTGTGAAGGCTGCGCGGGCGTAATGCCGCTCAGAAAGCGCCGTTCAAGGGTGATTTCCGGCTAAATTTGCAGAATTCGGGCAGGCTGTATATGCTGAAAGAGATGACGAACCACATTCACTTCGGCTTTATTATCCGCTACTGGCGTTCAGTAGCGGCTCAGGCGGAGTGTTCCCGGTAAAGTCTGCAGGATAAGCACTAAGACGATTTCGGAAGACCCAGCGAGCCGCGACTATAAGAGTCGCGGTTTTTTGTTGTCTGGGGAAATTGTGGAGAGATTGGCTGAGACATACCTCAGGGGCTAAAGCCCGGATCGATGGCGAAGTTGGATGTGTGGGCTAAAGCCCGCACCTACCTCAGGAGCAAGAGCAAAGGCAGAAGACAAAGCAGATTCTTCGCTACGCTCAGAATGACAGTATTGGTAGAGGTATATCTGAGATTCGCTCAGAATGACAGGATTGTTGGACATGGGTAGGGCAGATGCTACAGCGAGAGCAACGGTAATTGTAGAGAGGTGAACGTGAGTACTGCGAACGATCTATCAAGCAAAAATATTCCCGGGCGCTTTGGCGCGTACGGCGGGCGTTATGTGCCGGAGACGCTGATGGCGGCGCTGGAAGAGCTGGAGCATGCCTATGCTGAGGCGCAGGCTGACCCGGCATTCCACGCTGAGCTTGACGGTCTGCTGCACCACTACGTCGGGCGTCCTACGCCGCTGTACTACGCGAAGCGGCTCTCGGAGACGTTGGGTGGCGCGAAGATCTACCTGAAGCGCGAAGATCTGCTGCATACCGGCGCGCACAAGATCAACAACGCGCTGGGCCAGGGACTGCTGGCGCGGCGCATGGGCAAGCACCGCATTATTGCGGAGACGGGCGCGGGCCAGCACGGCGTGGCTACGGCCACAGTGTGCGCTCTCTTCGGCATGGAGTGCGTGATCTACATGGGCGATGAGGACATGCGGCGGCAGGAGTTGAACGTCTACCGCATGCGTCTGCTGGGTGCGGAGGTGCGCGGTGTGAGTTCTGGTTCATGCACGCTGAAGGACGCCATCAACGAGGCCATGCGCGATTGGGTTACGAACGTTCGTACGACGCATTACCTGCTGGGCAGCGTGCTCGGCGCGCATCCCTATCCGACGATGGTGCGGGACTTCCATCGCGTGATCAGCAAGGAAGCGCGTGGGCAGATTCTGGAGGCAGAGGGCAAGCTGCCCAACGCTATCATCGCGTGCGTGGGCGGTGGATCGAATGCCATCGGCGCGTTCTACGAATTTATTCCCGATGCGAATGTGCAGTTGATCGGCGTGGAAGCCGGCGGACGCGGCACTGGCCTGGGCGAGCATGCGGCCCGTTTCTTTACCGGTAAAGGCGGCGGTAAGCCGGGTGTTCTGCAGGGAACCTACAGTTACCTGTTGCAGGATGACGCCGGGCAGGTCTCGCTGACGCACTCTGTTTCCGCGGGGCTGGATTATGCCTCGGTGGGTCCAGAGCACGCGGCGCTGCACGACTCCGGGCGCGCAACATACACATCGGCATCGGACGCGGAGGCGTTGCAGGCGACGGTAACGCTCTCGCGCACTGAAGGTATTCTGCCAGCGCTGGAAAGCGCCCATGCGGTGGCGGAGGCGATCAAGATGGCGCCCAAGCTGGCCAAGAGCGACGTGCTGATGGTGAATCTCTCCGGCCGCGGCGACAAGGATATTGGCATCCTGGCGCGGGAACTGAATTTGAAAGGGGCAAACAGTGCCGATTAATTTTGCGAAGAAGCCGGGCCTGGTGGCGTATCTGACGGCAGGCGATCCCGGATTGGCTGAGACCCGCGATATTGCGTTGGCGGCAATTGATGCTGGCGCAGACGTGATTGAACTGGGCGTGCCATTCAGCGATCCGGTGGCTGATGGGCCTGTGATTCAGCGCGCCAGCGAACGTGCCGTGGCGCGCGGTGTGCGGCTGATTGACGTGCTGGGCGTAGCGAAAGAGCTGCACAAAGCACGGCCTGCGGCTGGAATCGTAATCTTCTCGTATCTGAACCCGCTGCTGCGGCTGGGGTTGAAGAACTTTTGCGAGCAGGCCGCAGAAGCTGGTGCAGACGGTGTCCTGGCGACCGACATGATCGTGGAAGAAGCCGGTGAGTATCTGGAGTGCATGCATGCCAACAAGCTGGCGCCTATCTTTCTGGCAGCTCCCACCAGCCCGGATACACGGCTGCAGAAGATAGCCGATGCATCGCAGGGTTTTGTATACGCCATCTCTCGCATGGGTATTACGGGAACGCAGGATACGGTGGCGGGTGATGCATCCGAGCTGGTAGGCCGGCTGCGGAAGTTTACCAATCTGCCAGTGGCTGTGGGATTCGGCATCTCCAACGCGGAGCATGTGCAAACAGTGGGCAAATTCGCTGATGCCGCGGTGATTGGCAGCGCGCTGGTGGCGCTGATTGAGCGTTCAGAACCGAGGGATGCGGCGAAGGCAGTGGGCGAGTTCATCGCAGGATTGCGGACTTAGGCGAGGGCTGAAACGGTATCATGGACTATACGCATACAGAGCAAAAAACAGCAGGGCCGCGAGCCGGCCGTGGTATGTGGGCACACGAGGCTGAA
The DNA here is from genome assembly GCA_031296355.1 of Acidobacteriaceae bacterium. Next base: position 3,583 of record JARLFX010000101.1, on the reverse strand, counting down.
CGATGGACATTGAAGATTGGCGGCGCAAGATCGATGCAGTGGATGAGCAGCTGGTGCGTCTGCTCAATGAGCGGACGAAGGCTGCGCTTGAGATTGGCAAGCTCAAGCACCAGGCTGCGATGGCGATTTACGAGCCCGGGCGCGAGCGGGCAGTGTTTGATCACGTCCTCTCCGTAAATCCGGGCCCCCTGCCAGATGATCAGTTGCAGGATATCTACGAACGCATTATTGACGTGATGCGGGCACTGCAACGGAGCGACAAATAGTGACGCACCACGAATAAAATTTTTCGCCCAAGGGCGAGACGTCAGGACAGGAAAGCACAATGATCGTTGCAATGCAGAGCGGGGCAGCTGAAGAAGATATCCAGAACGTAATTGAACGTATGGTGGAACTGGGATTCAACGTTCACCGCACGACGGGAACCGAGCAGACCATTCTGGCTGGTGTGGGCACGCCATCTCATTTTGATGTCGCGGAGTTCCAAGTGCTTTCCGGTGTGCATGAAGCGCACCGCATCTCATCGCCGTACAAGCTGGCAGGGAGAAATTTTCGGCCTGAAGGCACTACGATCACCTTCAAGAACGGCGTTGTGGTTGGCGGAAACAATGTAGTGGTGATGGCGGGGCCGTGTTCAGTGGAATCGCGCGAACAGATTCTGCTTTCAGCGAAGCAGGTTGCAGCCAGCGGTGCACAGTTTTTGCGTGGTGGCGCCTTTAAGCCGCGCAGCTCGCCCTACTCCTTTCAGGGTATGGGCCTTGAAGGACTGAAGTTGCTGCGCGAAGTGGCTGACCAGACCGGCCTGCTGGTGATCACCGAAGTGATGGAGATCTCGCAGATTGAACTGATGCTGCCTTACATCGATTGCTTCCAGGTCGGCGCGCGCAACATGCAGAACTTCAACCTGCTGCGCGAACTGGGCCACGTACGTACGCCGGTGCTGATGAAGCGCGGCATCGCAGCTACTCTTGAAGAGGTTCTGCTTTCGGCTGAGTACATTCTGGCTGGTGGAAACTACGACCTGATTCTCTGCGAACGCGGCATTCGCACCTTTGAAACGTATACCCGCAACACTATGGATATTTCGGCTATTCCGGTGCTGAAGAAGCTGACGCATCTGCCGGTTGTGGCAGATCCCTCGCATGGGGTGGGTCGCCGCGACATGGTGGCGCCGCTGGCTCTGGCGTCGGTGGCCGCGGGTGCAGATGGTCTGCTGATGGAGATGCACCCGAATCCGGATAAGGCGATGTCAGATGGAGCACAGTCGCTATTCCCGGATCAGTTGGAAAAGTTGATGGGCAAGCTGCGACTGGTAGCGAAGGCTGTTGATCGTACGGTGGCATAACGTTCTGGCGAAGAACGCTTCGCGCCAAAGCAAACAAGAGAGGCTGTATTGATACAGCGCATCACGATTATCGGCACGGGGCTCATCGGGACATCGGTGGGCCTCGCGCTGCGTGCGGCTGGATTTTCGGGCCAGGTCTCCGGCTATGACGCAAGCGCTGCCGAGGCCGACGAAGCACTGCGGATGGGCGCTGTCAACGAGGCGTTGCGCAGTGAAGATGCAACGCTGGCTGCAGCGGCAATATCCGATGTTGTGGTGCTTGCGGTTCCGGTCTTTGCGATTTTGGACTGGATGCCAAAACTAGCTGCTGTAATGAAGCCGGGCCGGCTCGTGACCGATATGGGCAGCACCAAGCTGGAGATCACGAAGGCGGCGGCAAAATACTTCAGTGGCGATGGCGCGGCTTTCCTTCCAGGGCATCCGATGGCGGGCAAGGAGTCCGGCGGCGCCGCTTTGGGTGAGGCGGCTCTCTTTCAGAATGCGATGTGGCTGTTTACGCCGGCTGGCGATGCGCACACTCCAGTGGAAGCAGAATGGCGTGCGTGGGTGGCGAAGTTTGGCTGCCAGACGATGGATCTGGACGCCGCGCGGCACGATGTGTTGTGCGCTTGGGTGAGTCATCTGCCGCAGATGGTTTCTACGGCGCTCTCTGCGCTGCTGGAAGACGAGTTTGGCGGTGCGGAAGATATGCGCGCCATTGGCGGGCGCGCGCTGCGCGAAATGACGCGACTGGGGGCGAGCCCCTACAGCATGTGGCGCGATGTGGCCATGAGCAACACCGTGCCGCTCGCAGATACGCTGCTTGCGCTGGAACAGCGGCTGGCGCATCTGCGCGAAAACTTAAAGACGCCGGAACTGCGCGAAGAATTTTCACGGGCGAACAGATTTCGCTCTGCGGTAGACAGTGCAGCAAAAAAGAATTGATCGGGAGCGCACAATAATATTATGGCCAATGCAACCACGCTGACTTTGCAAGACGTACAGCAGGCACGCGAACGTATTCGCAAATCGATCTATCTTTCGCCATGCCCGCACTCGCAGATGCTTTCAACGCTGACCGGGCAGCAGGTCTACCTGAAGCTCGACAACCTACAGATGACGGGCGCCTTCAAAGAGCGTGGTGCGCTGAACAAAATTCTGCAGCTTACGCCGGAGCAAAAACGGCGTGGTGTGGTGGCGGCAAGTGCGGGCAATCATGCGCAGGGCGTGGCTCATCATGCTACCGTCCACGGCATTCGTTCGGTGATCGTAATGCCGATGACAACGCCACTGGTGAAGGTGACCGCGACGAAGGAGTTCGGCGCTGAAGTGATACTGCACGGCGCGAACTACGATGCTGCGGCAGAAGAGGCAGACCGCATCTGCAAAGAAGAAGGGCTTACCTTCATCCATCCTTTTGATGACTTGATGGTTATTGCAGGGCAGGGAACGATCGGCCTGGAGATGATGGAGCAGGTGCCGGAGCTTGAGGCTGTTGTTGTGCCAATTGGCGGCGGTGGCCTGATTGCCGGTATTGGCTGCGCAATCAAAGAGACAAATCCGAAGATTCGCATTGTGGGCGTGCAGACGTCGCGGCTCCCCTCCATGATTGCGGCAGAGGCAGTTCACCACCCCGTTACGATTGAGGCGGCAACGACGATCGCGGACGGTATTGCCGTACGCCGCGCGGGCGATATCACGCTGCCGCTGGTGGAGAAGTATGTCGATGAAATTGTGACCGTCGACGAAGATGAGATTGCCAGCGCGATTCTGGTCTTGCTGGAGCGCGAAAAGACATTGGCTGAGGGTGCAGGCGCCGCTGCCCTGGCCGCGCTACTGCAACAAAAGACCTCGCTACAGGGAAAGCATACCGGCGTTCTGGTTTGCGGCGGCAATATCGATGTCACGTTGCTTTCGCGCATCATCGAACGCGGCCTGGTGCAGGATGGCCGGTTGATCCGGTTGCGTATTCATTTGCTGGATAAGCCGGGAGCCCTGGCTGACCTGTCACGTTTGATCGCAGATCATCGTGCGAACATTGTGGATACGCTGCACAACCGTGCATACTATGGCGTGAACCTGGGCGATACGGTTATCGATATTACGATGGAGACTCGTGGACGCGAGCAGGTGGAAGTGTTACTGGCAGCGCTAACGGCAGAAGGGTACAAGCATAGCCGCGTGCTGTAGGGCGAAGTGCTAGAGCAGCTTGCGCGGCGTATCCAGATTGTAGGGATAGTACTTGTCGTGCGAAGCGTA
>JARLFX010000100.1 GCA_031296355.1 Acidobacteriaceae bacterium | reverse complement strand
TCTTCGAACCCGTGGTGAACAACGCGTTCATCTTCGTTGGCTGCTTCTTCCTGCTCTCCGGCTTCATCCTGGCCTACAACTACGGTGCTCGCGGCGCCTCGCTCTCCAAGCGCGAATTCTGGCTGGCCCGTTTCGCCCGCCTCTATCCCGTCTACCTGCTCGCCCTTGCCATTTCCTACCAGATGCTTCTGGCGGAATGGCACTACCAGACCCGCGCCCACTTCCTGGAAGGCATCATCCTCACGCCGCTGCTGCTACAGGGCTTCTCCCCGCTGCTCGCCACCTTCTGGAACACCGTCGCGTGGACGCTCTCCTGCGAGGTCATGCTCTACATCGCCTTCCCCTACCTCATGGCCCTGCGCTGGCCCCGCTCCCCCCGCAAACTCGCCTGGCTCGTCATCGCCTTCTGGGCGCTCGGCATGGTGCTGCCCGCGCTCTACCTCATCCTCCGGCCTGACGGCATCGCCCCCCACGATCTCAACCGTTTCTCGCCCGGCATGTGGCTCCGCACCCTCAAATTCACGCCCATCCCGTACGCCCCCACCTTCCTCGCAGGCCTCGCGCTCGGCCTGCTACAGGACAGGGCCACCATCTCCAACCGTACCCGCCTCTGGATGTCGGCTGGCATCCTCCTGTTCCTCGCCGTGCTCTTTCACTGGTGGATCTACGCATTGCCGTATCCCATGCTGCATGTCGGCCTGCTCACGCCGCTCTTCGCCATCCTTATCCTCGGTCTCAGCGGTGACCACTGGATATCGCAGATCTTCGCCATCCGTCCTCTGGTCATCCTGGGCGAGGCGACCTACTGCCTCTATCTCCTCCACTTCAATGGCTGGAACCTGCTCCACAAATACAACGTCCCGGCGCGACTTCACATGCAGGCGTTCGACCCCTGGTTCTCCTACGCCGTGCTGGTCGTCATCGCCCTGGTCGCCTTCTACGCGGTAGAGATGCCCGGCCGCCGCTGGATACTCAAGCGCTGGTCCCACCGCCGCGCCCGCTAGCCCCTGCCGCGCCCGCTGGCCCCACCCAATATTGTTTGTCATTCCGCAGCGTAGCGTAGGGATCTGCTTTTGTTTTGCAGCACGCAAATGAAACCCGTGTGGGCTTTGAAGCTCGTAAGGTAGGTGCGGGCTTCAGCCCGCACAAGAAACCGCTCCAACAAAGGGGCTTTAGCCCCTGAGGTATTCGTTTTAGGTGTTACGGGATGAGGCAGGGAATCGGAGGATTGCGCACTCCAGCAAAAAGCCCGCCATTTGGCGGGCTTTTGCTGCCGCAGAAGGATTCTGCGATTAGGGTTGCAGTGCCTGGAAGGAGTGGCTCCCGGCCTGTACCGCTACAGCGCAGGTTGGGTTGCCGCCTGCGTTGAAGGGTGTGTTCTGGATGTTCGACAGCGCGCCAGTATGCGGATCGAGCTGCATGCCGCTTACCGTGTTGTCGATGAAGTTTGAGGTGTACAGGTACACGCCCTGCGAAGGTTCAACCGTTACGCAGTTCGGGCCCGTGCCGGTGGTGCTTACGCCGTTGGAGAATACACCCGTCGGCGTGCCGTTAGCCGCGTTGATGGCATAGCCGCTCACCGTGCTGGCGTTGTAGTTGGTCACGTAGATGTACTGGCCGCGCGGGTCGATTGTGATGCCCTCAGGATAGAGCCCGGTGCTGAACGGTCCGTTCACCATCGGGTTCAGCGAACCGTTGGACTGCACGATGTAGCCGATCAGTTGGTTCGAGGTCGAGTCGGTCACATACACGAAGCGGCTTGTCGGGTCTTCTGCGATGGCCCGCGGCGTCACGCCAGCCTGTACCAGGCCAACCTGCGTCAGTTTCCCGGTCGTCAGCGAAAGCTGGAATGAGCGAACCCGCGGAGCTGCCGGATCCTGCTCCACCACGTAGACATACGGAACGTAGCTGCTGTTTTTGCAGGCGCCCGGATCGGGTGGGTTCAGGGTGCAAGGCGAAATACCAATGCTGACCGGGTTATTGCCGGTGGCAAAGTAGGGTAGCGCACCGTTGGCAATCGGCGTCGAGTTCAGCGAATTGTCAGCGTTGATTGCAAACACTGCAACGCCGCCAGGTCCCGGCGTCGTCGAAGAGAAACCATGCTGGTAGGTGAATGACACCAGCAGGTACTGGTTGGTGGCGTCAATCACTGCACCGGTTGCCAGCGAACCCGATGTGCTCGTCGGGCCCAGATCATAGCTGTTCTGCGGATAGATCTTGCCGTCTGTGCCGATCAGGAACTCAACAATGGCCCGGTTGCCGCCGTTGTTGATCACGTACAGCGCCTTGCCGTTTGGCGCCAGCGCAATGGCGACGGGGTTGATACCGCCCGAATCGTAGGGCGAGTCGGGCATCTGTAGTAGAGTGCCAGACTGGTTATCCACTTTGTAGGCGCTGATGCCGCCATTCGGACTGCCTGCGCTAGCCTTCGAAGTGATGACATACAGGTAGTCGAGCGTGTAGTCGGAACTGCACGCGGTCATGCCAAGACCGACAGCCAGTGAGAGTGCGGCGGCCCGGATAATGCGGCCTGTCTGCGAGAACTTCATGCGTGTCCTTCGTATTGCATCTGCGGATTTAACCCCGCGGTAGTATAAGAAAAATTTCAACGTAAGCGGCCATTGCCGCTACGTCACTTAGCTCGTGTATCCGCTCACCATAAGGCACGATGGCTGTCCCGAAACAGGGAAGACCGTGGTGCGTGAGAGCGAGGAAAGCTGCCCGGTGCTGGGATTGAAGTAATAGCCCGTCACCGTGCTGTCATTGTGGTTCGAGACGTAGATCCACTGGTTCGAGGGGTCTTGCACCATGCACACCGGGCCTGAACCGCTTGGGTACGGGCTGTCCGGAATGAGCTGTAGTACGCCATTGCTCGTAATCGTATAGGCAGTGATTGTGCTGGCCACATTGTTAGGGTTGGTGTTGCTGCCCTGGTTCAAAACGTACAGGAACTTGCCATTCTGCGACGCCAGCGTCCATACCGGGTTCGATGTAAGCGCAGGCATCTGCACCACGCCGTTCGGCAGGGCGGCCAGTGCGCCGCTCGCGCTTACCGTGTACGTGTAAAGCTGGTTCGTGCCGGCGTCCGTCAGGTAGATATAGCTGCCGGATGTGCTGCTGCCAATGAATGTGATGTTCACGCCCAGCGTGCCCGTCGTGCTGCTCGCCGCCGTTACCAGCTGTCCGGCAGAGAGCGCGCTATAGATGAAGATGCTCTGATCTGCGGTGTCCAGCGTGTACACATAGCTGCCAACCACGCGCAGCATGGTCGGCTTATAGCCCACAGCAAAGTAGGACGGTGGGTTGGTGCCGCCCAGACCATTGTTCCGCTGTACCGTCAGACGTCCGGTATCCGACGCGAGGCCGAAAATCGTGATGCCGCCGGGAATCGAAGCTCCTGGCGCTGCCTGCTCACAGCTTCTGTTCATCTGGTCCAGAACATACAGATAGCGTCCCGAGGAATCCGTGGCGAGCCATTGCGGATTGTAGCCTTGGGTGTAATACGTGGCCTGGAACGTCAGCACGCCGTCGCCGCCAACCAGAAACTCGGAGACTGAGCCGCCGGTGTTCACCGGGCAGGCATTCGTGGTGCCCGGCGTCGAGGTACCCTTGTTCAGCACAAACAGGAAGCGACCGCCGGGGAAGATCACGGCATTGCCCGGATTGGTCCCGCCCGTGGTGTACGGCGAATTGACCATGTTGGTCAGGTTGCCGGTCCGGTCGTCGATTTTGAAGCCGCTGACTTGTCCGAAGGTGCCGGAGTTCGTCAATGTTCCTAGTACATAAAGGTAGCCAATGGTGCCGCTGCCGCAGGAAGACAGTCCGGCTCCCAATGCGAGCGTGGATACTAGGGCCGCTACTTTCCGGCCAAGATTACGAAACTTCATGTGCTTCCTTTTGTCCTGGGTTGCAGGAACGTCCCGGTCAGGCTGCGCTCCGCAACGAGAAATCTTTAGGGTTAAGAACCTGCATTGATTGTAAAAGCTGACGCGCGTTTGTGCCACTTTTGGGGAAGAGGTTTTTCTGGGAGCCCAAAACGCCAGCCATTGCCGTTCCAGTCAGTTACGGCGAACCAGCCGCTATACCTCGCCGTCCCGCCTGCTCCGCATCCTAAAAAATCTTCATGTGGATGGTCAGATACTTCTTCGGGTCGCTGCGAATCGTGCTTACCAGCAACTCGCTGCTCACCAGCAGCTTATCCAGATCGTTGTACGCCTTGTCGTCCGTCGCCAGCTTGCCCAGCGTGCCCTGTCCCTGGTCGATCTTCGTCACCAGGTCATCCACCCGGCTCAGTGTATTCCTCAACTGCTCTGCAAACTTCGGGTCTTTCATCATCACACCCAGCCCGCCCTTGCCTGCATCCACATCCGCCAGCAGCGAATTCGCGTGCGCCAGCGTCTGGTTCAGATTGTTATAGAGCGTAGGGTCATTCACCATCTTGCCGGCAGTCCCTTTCCCGTTGTCAATCTGTTCCGAGATGTGCTGCAGATGCGTCGCCGTTTCGTTCAAATGGTTGTACAGCGAGTCATCCGTCATCAGCTTGCCCACCGTGCCGTTGCCGCTGTTCATGTTGCGCGCCACCTGCTGCAGATCGCCCATCGCAGCGTACGCCTTCTGGTAAAATTCGTCGCTCGCCACCAGCTTGCCGATAGAGCCGTTACCGCTGGTGATGTTGTCCAGCAGCGCATTGGCCTTGGCCAGAATCACGTTGAGTTGCTCGATCGTTCCCTGGCTCGACTTGATCACGTCCGTGATATTCGGCGTTTCCATCGTCGTCAGCTCATCGCCAGACTTCAACGGCGGTCCGCTGGAAAACTGGCTGTTGATGTCCACCACCGTATCGCCCAGCACGCCGATGGTCGAGAGCGATGCCTTTGAATCCTTGTGCAGGTTCTGCGCGAACCGTCCACTGATCTTCATGGTCACTTCCACCGGCGTCAGCCGGCGGTCCGGCGCGTTAGACACCCGGATAGCCGTCACCGTGCCCACCGTTACGCCTTCCAGCGAAACCGGCGCTCCCACTTTCAGCCCTGCGGCGTTCTCAAAGTACGAGCGCACCTTCATCTTCGGTGTAAACAATCCGCCCACCGAGCCCGTCATCAGGAATACGAGCGCAATCAGAGCCGCAACCGCCACGCTCACCAGCAGACCGACCTTAAGTTGTGACCAACGAACTTCTTTCTGACTGGGCATGGCTATCCTCGAATAACGCAAAGGCTGCAACGACTACGGGGTCCATGTGAGGCTCTTGGGCTCATCGCCAGAATATCATCATGCTTTCAAACCTTTGCTCTTATTGGATGCTTCCAATGTGCCGAAGGTTTGAGCAAAAGTCATGCAGATTCAAGCAGTACCGTCGCCAGCGCCAGTTCGCGGCTATGCGTGATCGAGAGCGAAGCCGCCACCGCCCCCATCATCGCCGCACGCACCGCGGCCCTCCCCGACAGATGGATCGTCGGCCGTTCCCCCGGCTTTCGCACCACCTCGATCTCCCGCCAGGTCACGCCGCGCGCAATTCCCGTGCCCAGCGCCTTGGCTGCCGCTTCCTTGGCCGCGAACCGCCCCGCATAGCTCTCCGCCGCGTTCTTCTTGCGCTCGCAATACGCGATCTCGCCCGGCGTAAAGATGCGCTCTATAAACCGCGACCCATACCGCTCGATACTCTGGCGGATGCGCTCAATCTCGATGATGTCCGTTCCCGTACCCACAAGCATGGCACTCAGGATAACCCTTTTGGTCCCTCCGCACCTTAGGCACGTGACCCCCGTACCCGCAATCCCTCTCCTCCGCTCCTGTCCCGCCCTCCATCCAGCCGATGAAAGGGGGGTACCAGCCCGCAGTCAACAGCGAGGGGGCCTTATGCACGCGCGCGATCTCCAGATCATTCAGGCCTACAGCTATCAGGACAGGGAAGACCTTCTCCCCGCCGCCGTCGATGCCATCGTCCACTGCGGCGGTTGGGTGCTGGACCGCCGCGACCTCTCTGAGATGACCCTCGGCCTCCAGATGGAGATAGAGTTGCGCGGCGTCTTCGAGCTCTACGCCGCGCTCCTCGTCGTTGGCATCCAGATGACCCGTTCCGGCCACCGCGCCTTGTCAGACCTCTGCACCTGTGGCCGCTTCATGCACACCTCCGAACTCAGCCAGATTCTACAGATTCGCCTGGAGATCACCTTCCTGCACGAGATCACGCCCCACTGGCAACTCATGGCCCAACCCGCCCGCGCCTAAGCCGTAGTTCAAGCCACCTATAAATCCGGGTGCCCCATCTTCGCCACAGTTTCATCTCACCCATGAACTGGGTGCCCCATCCTCACGACGGCTTCATCGTCGTTAGGGTGGGATAGCGTCGCGTCAGCGACGGCCGCGCGACGCGCGCAAATTTATCTCTGCCATAAATTCCCAAGGAAGAAGTAATCCCTACGCCTCGATCAGCCCATACTTCCGCTGCCAGTGCTGCTTCAACAGCCCCCGCACCATCACCCGCTCCGCCGCCGTAATCTGCGGCTCCGTCACCTCGATAAACTTCGCCGCGGCAAACTTCGCGATCTCCAGCATCTTCCGGTCGCGCAGCAGATTCGCCACGCGAAACTCCGGTAGCCCCGTCTGCTTTGTGCCGAAGAACTCTCCCGGCCCCCTCTGCGCCAGGTCCAGCTCTGCCAGCTCAAATCCGTTCTGCGTTCGCACCATCGCGTCCAGCCGCTGGTCGGCCTGCTCCGAAACCTTGCCGCCCGTCATCAGCACGCAATAGGACTTCGCCGCGCCGCGCCCCACGCGCCCGCGCAGTTGGTGCATCTGCGCCAGCCCAAATCGCTCCGCGTGTTCGATCACCATGATCGAAGCATTCGGCACGTCCACGCCTACTTCGATCACGGTGGTAGCAATCAGTGCATCAATCTCGCCGCGCTGGAACCGCCGCATTACCACTTCTTTCTCATCGGGAGCCAGCCGCCCATGCAGCAGCGCCAGCCGCAGTCCGCTCAGCGGCCCGTTACGCAGCGCATCGTGCATCGCCGTGGCCGATTTCAACTCCGCCTTCGGCAGCAGCCTCTTCTGCGCCTTCACCTTCTTCGTCTTCTTCGCGGGAGCTTCCTCTTCCATGTCGACAGGGAAATCCAACTCCGGCTGATCGTCCTTCGCGCCCTCGATCACCGGATACACGATGTACGCCTGCCGCCCCATCTCCACCTGCTTGCGCAGAAATCCCCACACCTCCGGCGCACTCTCATCCGTCGTCCGCCGCGTCACAATCGGCGTCCGTCCCGGCGGCAGTTCATCAATCACGCTCAGATCCAGGTCGCCATACATCGTCAGCGCCAGCGTGCGCGGAATCGGCGTCGCCGTCATCACCAGTGTGTCCGGATCGAGCTGGTCATGCTTCTTCATCAGCGCAAACCGCTGCTGCACGCCGAACCGGTGCTGCTCGTCCACGATCACCAGCCCCAGGTGAGCAAACTCCGTCTTCTCCTGAAACAGCGCATGCGTCCCGATCACCAGGTCCGCCTCGCCGCGCATGATCTTTCCCCGCGTCGCCCGCTTCACATCGTCGTCCAGTGAACCCGTCAGCAGCGCCACGTTATACCGCTTGTTGGATTTCTCCAGCATCTTGCGCGCAGCCAGGTAGTGCTGCGTCGCCAATATCTCCGTCGGCGCCATCAGCGCCGCCTGGTAGCCGTTCTCAATCGCGATCAGCGCAGCCTGTAGCGCCACAATCGTCTTGCCGCTGCCCACATCGCCCTGTAGCAGCCGCCGCATCGGGTGAGGCTTGCGCATCTCCGTCGCAATCTCGCCCAGTACCCGCTTCTGCGCCGCCGTCGGGTGAAAGGGAAGTATCTGCTTGATCGCCTCGCGCACCGGCGGGCTGGTGGCAAATGCAATGCCGTCGCGTTCACGCATCCGCCGCCGCTTCAGCTCCAGCCCCAGCTCAAGATAGAAAAGTTCTTCGAAGATCAGCCGCTTGTGCGCCGGTGTGGCCGCCGATTGCAGATCGCCCATTGGCGTTCCTGCCGGCGGAAAATGGACCGCGCGCAACGCCTCCAGCCGCGAGGGCAGCGCGAACTCCTGCAGCATCGCCCCCGGCAGCGTCTCCGGCACCTCACTCTGTTTCAGCTCCTCCAGCAATCCCCACAGTACCCGCCGCATCCACCGCGAAGAAAGCTTCGCCCCCCACGGTGTCGTCCCGCCCAGCGACTCGTACACCGGCACGATCCGCCCTACCTCCAGCATCTGTAGGTCGCTGTCTTCGTTCGTGCCCGTCGGCAGAATCTCAACCTGCGGCTGGATCATCTTCATCGCCCCAGCCCGGCTCCGCGAAGGCTCTACCTTGCCGTACAGCGCAATCATCTGCCCCGCATGAAACTTGTCCTTCAGATAAGCGCCGTGGAACCACGAGCACTTCATCGTTTGCAGGCCCTGCCCCACAGTCAGCTCAAAGATCGGCATCGCCCGCGTCCGTAGCAGAATGCTCCCCCGCACCTCGCCAATCACTGAAGCCATCGTCCCCGGCTGTAGCGTCGCCAGCGGCTGCGGATTCAGCCTGTCCTCATACCGGAAGGGCAGGTGGTACAGAATGTCCTCCACCGTGTGCACGCCCCGCGTAGCCAGCTGCTCCGCCAGCCGCGGCCCAATGCCCTTGATGAACTCGACCCGCGTATTCAGATCCAACGCCGACGGCCGCACCGGCCCCGCCCGCCGTGCTGCGGAACCCACGGCATGGCCTTCCGCAACTGGCTTTGCGTGTGCCGTGGCAGTGCCCTTTGCCGCATTGTTTTTCTCTGTTGCCATCTCCAGAGATGCTATCAGCGCCCCGTGTGCAACTCTACGCTCGTCGATTTTGCTTTGATTTTGAGTTGTCATTCTGAGCGCAGCGAAGGATCTCAAAGGCTCATTGCGCCACTATTCTTACTGGTCTATCCCATCCGCTGTATTGCCGTCTGTCAAAACGCTGAGCTATCATGGTCAGCCTGATTGACCTGTTCAATTTTTCATCTCAGGAGACACCCCTTGCAGATTCGCCCTGTCCTACTTTGTCTCGCGCTTCTCTCCACCAGCGTCGCGGCGCACGCCGCCGATAAAAACGCCTTCCTGCTCAATCGCTGGGGAAAAACCGCAGCCACGACCACTTACACCGTTGACACAGTCAAAGACGGCGTCAGGGTTCGCAGCCGGGTCGAATACACGGGGGATGGGCAAGGGAACACGCGCGCCTTTGAGTATGCAATCGGTAAAGACGGTCGTCTGAACTCCGCAACCCGGCACGATACCACCACCTGGTCCGATACTCTGACCATATTCACCCCAAGCAAGGCGAATGATGCTCTTACGGTAAGCGACATGAAGGGCACGGAAAGAACCGCCGAACGCACATTTCCTCTGCCCTCGCCTGAGAGCACCCT
>JARLFX010000012.1 GCA_031296355.1 Acidobacteriaceae bacterium | reverse complement strand
GGGGAGCAGCAGCCGGATTGGTTTTTGACCTTGGCGTAGGCGTTCAGGTCGGTACCGCTGTCTACGATCTGGACGAATTCGAAGCCGGCTTTGAGGAGTTCTTCGCGGTAGGTTTCGATTCGGATGGCTCCGGCGATGCAGCCGACGTAGGCAGCGAGGCTGCTGGAGATTTCTGCGGGCAGGTCGGTTTTGAGGGCGATGTCGCTGACGGCGAGGCGTCCGCCGGGTTTGAGCACGCGGAAGATCTCGCGGAAGACGGCGGGTTTATCCGGCGCGAGGTTGAGGACGCAGTTGCTGATGACGCAGTCGGCCGAGGCATCGGGCAGGGGGATGCGGTCGATGGTGGAGAGGAAGAAATCGACGTTAGTGTAACCGCCTTCGATAGCGTTGGTGCTGGCGCGGTCGATCATGGCGGGGGTCATATCGATGCCGATGGCGCGGCCTGTGGGGCCAACCATTTTGGCGGCGAGGAAGACGTCAAGGCCGCCGCCGGAGCCGAGGTCTACGACGACCTCGCCGGGCCGGAGGTGCGCGGTGGCGGTGGGGTTGCCGCAGGAGAGGCCCATGTTGGCCGCGGCGGGGATGGAGGTGAGCTCTTCGGCGGTGTAGCCGAAGGCTTCCGCCACGGCGCGGACGCCGGTGTGGTCGCTGGAGAGGGCGCTCTCGGCTACTGCGCCGTATTTTGCTTTGACGGAGTCGATCAACTGGTCTGACATGGTTTCCTCTTCGTGAAACATATTCGCTTAGGCAACTATATTCCCGGCTTTACAAATACGTCAAGGCGAATATAATTTGGCTATGGCGAAGCAGCATTTCAATTTGGAAAGGTTCTTCCAGGCGCTGGGCGACAATACACGCCTGCGGCTGCTGAATTTGATGCGCGAGCAGGAGACGTGCGTCTGCTACTTTGTGGAGATATTGGGGCAGCCGCAGCCGAAGATCTCGCGGCACCTGGCTTACTTGCGGAGCGCGGGGATCGTGGAGGCACGGCGCGAGGGGAAGTGGATGCACTACCGCATTGTGACGCCTGGGCATGCGGGTGCAGAGCAGATATTGCAGCAGACGCTGGCGTGGATGACGGAAGATCGCGCGATGCTGGCAGACCGCGCGAAGTTGGCGAAGGCTTGCTGCGCGCCGGGGAAGTTTGTGGCGCTGCAAGGGGCGCCGAGGCCGGTGGCGGTTTAGGTTAAAGGCGTTCGCCGCGTTGCGAGGATGAGGTGTGCGCGTCGCGCGTCGTCGCTTTGCGACGATTCCCACCTTAGCGACGATAAAGCCGTCGCGAAGATGGGGCACCCGGATTGGTGGCGGCACTGGCTTGTTGAGATTCTTCGCTGCGCTCAGAATGACAAACTTAAACACGTACTTAAACAAGCAGAGGCTGCCGATGGCAGCCTCTGCTTGTTGTGATGATGAATGGGTTTTGAGTCGCGGGTTTACTTGTGGGCGGCTTTGGCTTTTTCGAAGCGCTTGTTGATCTCGTCCCAGTTGACAACGTTCCACCAGGCGGCGAGGTAGTCTGGGCGGTGGTTGTTGTACTTCAGGTAGTAGGCGTGCTCCCAGACATCGTTGCCGAGGATGGGATAGAAGCCGAGAGAGATGGGGGAGTCCTGGTTGGCGGTGGTGATGACCTTGAGCTTGCCGCCATCGAATACGACCCAGCCCCAGCCGGAGCCGAACTGCTTGGCGGTGGTCTCATTGAAGAGCTTCTTGAAGTCTTCAAAGCTGCCGAAGTCCTTCTTGATCTGGTCGCCGAAGGCGCCGGTGGGTTCGCCGCCGCCGCCGGGCTTCATGATCTCCCAGAACATGGTGTGGTTGACGTGGCCGCCGCCGTTGTTGCGGATGACGCCGCGAACGTCTTCAGGCAGGGCGTTGAGGTCAAGGAGCAGCTCCCAGGCCGGCTTGCTGCCGAGCTCGGGATGCTTTTCGATGGCGCCGTTCAGGTTGGTGACGTATGCCTGATGGTGCTTGTCGTGATGAAGCTTCATGGTCGCTTCGTCGATGGTGGGCTCAAGCGCTGCGTAGTCGTAAGGAAGAGGTGCTAGTTCGTAGGCCACAGTCGTTCTCCTAACAAGTGAAGTTGCGTGATTTGTGCCGCAGGTGGCGGCAAGGGAAAAAATACGAACAGATACGAAATGTTAGATGCTGTGGCGGGTGAATTCGCCGCATGCACTTTGTGTGGTGCAAAAGAAAAGCAGGTTCTTTCCCTTCGGCTTTGCTCAGGGGCAGAATGACAAAGGCTCCCGCACATGTGCGGGACGATTCACATCATATAGGATTTTAGCTATGGCACTCTGGATGTTTCCCCGATGAGCGCGGCGGTAGAAGCCTACAAGTGGATTACGGACCAGGGGCAGGCCTTCGGGTCGCCCGGGCTGGAGCCGCGCTGGACTTCGAGCCAGAAGGACGCGGTGGGCACGGCGTATGCCGCGTCGTCGCGGATCTGGTACACGGTGTCGCACGGAACCCTGAACGAAATTTATTATCCGACGATCGACCGTCCGCAGACCCGCGACATGGAGCTGCTGTTTACCGACGGGGAGACGTATTTCCACGAAGAGAAGCGGGATTTTGAGTTCGACTTTCACTACATTGACCAGGATGCGCTGGCGGTGCGGGTGGTGGCGAACGACCGCGATGGGCAGTTCACGATCACGAAGGAGATCATCGCGGACCCGCACCATCCGGTGGTGCTGGTGCATGTGAAGCTGGAAGGCGATGAAGAGCACCTGAAGAAGCTGAAGTGCTATGCGCTGCTGGCTCCGCATCTGAATGGCGGCGGGGCGGGGAATTCTGCACGGGCGATCGAGGTGGCGGGGGAGCGGGCGCTGCTGGCGTGGAAGGGCGGCACGTCGCTGGCGATGGGGGTGAGCTGCGGATTCAGGCGATCCTCATGCGGCTATGTGGGCGCGAGCGACGGCTACCAGGACCTCTGCCAGAACAAGGTGATGGACTGGGAGTTCGACACCGCGCTGGATGGGAATATCGCCATGATGGGAGAGATTGATGTGACCGTGAACCGGGAGTTCACGATTGCGATCAGCCTGGGCGAGGGACATCATTCGGCGCTGTCGGGGCTGATGCAGTCACTCTCTGTGCCGTTTGAATCGCACCTGAAGCGGTTTGTGGAGCAGTGGCGGCGGTCTACCGCGCCGGAACGGCTGACGAAGCAGGCGATGGATGGCGGGCAGCTGATGCGCATCTCGCATAACGTGATCCTGGCGCATGAGGACAAGACGTATCCGGGGGCGTTTATTGCGTCGGCGTCGATACCGTGGGGCGCGAGCAAGGGCGACGACGACCTGGGCGGATACCACCTGGTATGGACGCGGGACATGGTGCAGAGCGCGACGGCGATCATGGCGTGCGGGCGGGTGGAGACGGCGCGCAGGGCGCTGGTGTACCTGGCGTGTACGCAGCGGCCGGATGGGAGCTTCGCGCAGAATTTCTGGATCGACGGCACGCCGTACTGGACAGGACTGCAGCTGGATGAGATTGCGTTTCCGATCATTCTGGGCTGGCGTTTGTGGAAGCTGGGCGGGCTGGGGAATTTTGATATATGGCCGTTTGTAGAGGCGGCGGCGGGGTGCCTGGTGCGCTATGCGCCGGTGACGCAGCAGGAGCGATGGGAAGAGAACGCGGGGTATTCGCCATCGACGCTGGCGGCGGTGATCTCTGCGCTGGTGTGCGCAGGGGATGTGGCGCGGGCGCATGGAAGGCCGAAGATCGCGGAGTTTTTTGAGGGATATGCGGACTGGATCGAGAGCCATCTGGAAGACTGGACGGTGACGAACGATGGGGTGCTCGATCCGGAGGTGAAGCGGCACTACATGCGGATACGTCCGCCGATGTGCGGCGATCCGTTTGCGCCGGTGAACTGCGACACAATGATGGTGCACACCAGTAATCGCGCGCCGGACGAGCGGAAGGAGTTCGATGCGCGGGAGCTGGTAGATGCGGGATTCCTGGAGCTGGTGCGGTACGGGATCCGGCGGGCAGATGATCCGCTGATCGTGGATTCGCTGAAGGTGGTGGACAAGGTACTGAAGGTCGACACGCCGTATGGGCCGTGCTGGCGGCGGTACAACCACGACGGATATGGGCAGCGGAAGGATGGCGGCGCGTACGAGGTGTGGGGACAGGGGCGTGCGTGGCCTCTGCTGACGGGCGAGCGGGCGCACTATGAGCTGGCCGCAGGGCGCGACGTGAGCGCGTACATCAAGGCGATGGAAGGATTCAGCTCGTTTGGGCGCATGCTGCCGGAGCAGATATGGGATTGTGCGGATATGCCGGAATGGGGGTTGTACATGGGGCGGTCGGCGGGGTCGGCGCAGCCGCTGGTGTGGGCGCATTCAGAGTATGTGAAGCTGCTGCGCTCGGTGGCGGACGGCAGGGTGTTTGACCGCATCAGCGTAGTCGAGGAGCGGTATTGCGCGAAGGTGAGCGAGCGGAAGAACTACAACAAGGTCGAGGTTTTTCAGCTGACGCGGAAGATTACGGCGATGGCTGCGGACAGGACGCTGTATGTGCTGGACCCAGCGGCGTTTGAGCTGGTGTGGAGCGTGGATGGGTGGCAGACGACGCAGCGGACGCAGGCGACGGAGCTGGGGCTGGCGGGGTTCAATGTGCAGGTGCCGAAGGAAGCGACGGAGCGGGCGGAGAGAATCGTGTTCACGATGCACTGGCCGGCGGAGGATCGCTGGGCGGGGACGAATTTTGAAGTCGTGGTGCAGAAGACGGCGTGAACATTTCTCGAAACTAAATGCGCGGGCAGCACGTATCTGGCAGCAGGCCCGTTGATTTCGTTTTGCGGAAGCGCTTCCCCGAGACAAGTTGTGAGTTGATGAACCCATCGTGTGCGATGACGGTGCTTTTCAGACCGCGCCGTAACGTGGGAATACGGGAGGCATTGTGCAGAAGAGCAAGCTTCACCATGTAAGGACGATTGCCGTGCTGGGAATAGCCAGTGTGCTGGGATTGAGCGGATGCGCCCGGCTACAGGTGAAGCTGGGGATGAAGGTCTACCTGAGCAGGATCCCAAACATTACATCGATGGAAGCGACACTGCCGCAGGACCCGGGCATCTCGCCGGGGGAGAAGTCGCCGCTGGTGGTGACGTTTAAGGAGCCGAACGGCAACGTGCTGGTGACGCAGGGCAAAGGTAAAGGCAAGGTGCTGTGGAGCGACCTTACGGTGACGCCGAGCGTGGTGGGGTACAAGAAGGGCGTGCTCTCGCTGCCGTGGGACCCGCGGGTGAGCGATGGGAAGACGGGGCATGTGGAGATCAGCGTGCCGAGCCATCCTGAGCTGCATGCGGCGCTGGATATTCCGCTACGGTACGATAAGCCGTTCCGGGCGCTGTATGCGGGAAGCTCGGGGTTCAGCGGTTCGGACGGAAACAATGGTTCCGACGGTTCCAGTGGGTCGAATGGGTCGACCGATCCGGACCATCCGTCAGCGGGTGGCAATGGCAGCAGCGGCACGAATGGTTCTGCCGGAAGTGATGGCGGCAATGGCAGTGACGGGCCAGCGGTGCAGGTGGTTGCGCGGTTGCGGGAGGGAAGCCATCCACTGCTGGAGATCAGTGTGACTCCGGCGGGCGGCAAGCAGCGGTTTTACCTGGTGGACCCGAATGGCGGCTCGCTGACGGTGAGCTCGAATGGCGGGTCGGGCGGCAGCGGCGGTAAGGGTGGGCGCGGCGGACGCGGCGGGTCGGGCGGCAGCGGCATCCCGCCGGGATCGAGCGGCAGCGATGGATTGAGCGGGAGCGATGGGCGTTCAGGGTATGACGGTTCGCCGGGCGCGGTGACGGTGAGTTACGACCCTTCGGCTGCGGCGTATCTGAGTGTGATTCGCATGGGCAACAAAAGGCCGGCGGCAAAGTTTGTGGAGGAGCCGGTGGGGCCGCTCTGGTAATTGCCGCGGGCGGAAGTGCATCCTTTAGGCATGTAGATTTGCTGAAAATTCTAGTTACGGGAGCGGGGCGGGGCTGGCATAATTGCGGGACAGCCGTAATCCATCCTGTTGTTGGAGGATATCCCCGTGTCCACCATGGCCCAGAGTGTGTCGCGCCCTGCGACGAATCGAAATACTGACAGAATCTTCTTTCCGCTGTTGACCATTGCCATTATGGTCATCGTGTTCCTTGGATTTTCGCGCACGTATTACACGGCGGGCATGGTGCTGGCGCCGCTGCCGAACGTGCTGATCCACGTGCATGGCGCGGCGTTCACGGGCTGGCTGGTGATGCTGGCGGT